>JBKJRJ010000271.1:0-8638 GCA_046594705.1 Vicinamibacterales bacterium | reverse complement strand
GGAGGCCAATTACTGGCGCGACGCGCGTAATCAATTCGCCATCGTGTATGGTGAACGCTTCACCGCGCCAGGTGCGCAGTGACCACCCGCACCGCACACAGAATTTCTGACACTCCCCGCGGCGGTGGGGTGACGGAGGACGCGGTGCCAAGTGACCAACGACGGATGGCCCCACGTGGATCCGCGCCCGCGGTCGCACCACCGCCGCGCGAAGCGCGGCGCGGCGGCCGTTCTGGCCGCGCGTTCACGTCGTGCGGTCCCTCGCCTGTTTCAGCAACGCCGGGCAGGGAACAGTTTCTGACGCCGGGCCGCCGCGCCGCGCTTCGCGCGGGGGTGGTGTGACGGAGGACGCGGTGTTAAGTGACCAACGACGAAAGGGGGGGCACTTGGCACCGCGTCCTCCGCCACGCCACGAGCGGCCGGCCGGAGGCCGGCCCGGCGGTCACTCCTGACAGCCCCGTTCGCCTCTGCGTCCCCGCGTCTCTGTTGTAAGGATTGTTCCGTGAGCTCCGAGACCTCCAAACCTCCGCCTCTGATTCTCCGTCCCCTCCGTCTCCGTCCCTCCGTCCCTCCGCCCCCGTTTACTCGCCGGCCTCATCCTTCAGCTCCGCCAGCAGCGCCAGCGCCTTCATCGGCGTCAACTCGTTGACGTCGATGGCGCGAAGCCTTCGGCGCAAGGGGTCGTCTTCCGGCGACGGCGCCTGGAACAGGCCGAGCTGCTGGCGCGTGGGGGTGGCACCGCTCAGTGTCGGGCGGCCGCCGCGTGACAGCTCGTCGCGTTCGAGGCCGGTCAGGATCTCGCGCGCGCGGGCGACCACCGCCGGGGGCAGTCCCGCCAGGCGCGCGACCTGGATGCCGTAGCTGCGGTCGGCGCGGCCGGGCACCACTTTCCTGAGCAGGACGAGGTCGTCCTTCCATTCGCGGACCACCACGTGGAAGTTGGCGACGCTCGGGAGCGCGTCGGCCAGGTCGGTCAGCTCGTGGTAGTGCGTCGCGAAGATCGTCTTCGGCCGCGCCTTGGAGTTGGAGGCAAGGTGCTCGGCGACGGCCCATGCCAGGCTGAGGCCGTCGAACGTGGCGGTGCCGCGGCCGATCTCGTCGAGGATGACCAGGCTGCGTGACGTCGCCGAATGGAGGATGTTCGCCGTCTCCTGCATTTCCACCATGAAGGTGGACTGGCCGCGCGCGATGTTGTCGGAGGCGCCGACCCGGGCGAACAGCCGGTCGACGATCGGGAGCTTGGCGCTCCGTGCCGGCACGAACGATCCGGCCTGCGCCATCAGGCAGAGCAGCGCGCACTGGCGCAGGTAGGTCGACTTGCCGCCCATATTCGGTCCGGTCAGGATGATGAGCTGCTGCTCGGTGCCGTCGAGCGTGATGTCGTTGGGGACGAACGCCTCCGCCACGTGGCGCTCGACGACCGGGTGGCGCGCGTCGATCGCCACCAGCTCGTCGCCGCCATGGACGAGCGGCTTGGTGTAGTTGTGCACGGCGGCGGTCTCGGCCAGCGCCGCGAGCACGTCGAGCGCGGCAATGCCGCGCGAGCTGTCCTGAATGCGCGGCGCTTCCGCGCCGACGCGCCCGCGCAAGGCCTCGAAGATCTCCACTTCGCGCTCGACAATCCGCTCGTCGGCGCCGACCACCTTCTCCTCGTAGTCCTTCAGGGCGGGCGTGATGAAACGCTCGCCGCCGGCGATCGTCTGCTTGCGGTGGTAGTCGGCGGGCACGTGGGCCAGGTTCGACTTGGAGATCTCGATGTAGTAGCCGAACACGCGGTTGTAGCGGATCTTCAGCGAGTGGATCCCGGTGCGCGCGCGCTCGGCCTCCTCCATCTCGGCGATGCGCTGCTTGCCGCCGCGGCTGATCGCGCGAAGCTCGTCGAGCTCCGCATCCAGGCCGTCGCGTACCACACCGCCGTCGCGCGCGACCAGGGGCGGTTCGTCGATCAGCGTGCGATCGAGTGCATCGCGGACGTCCGCCAGATCGTCGAGCTCGGCGACCAGGCTCTTGACCAGCGGCGCCTGGAACTCCTCCAGCACCATGCGGACGCGCGGGATGGCGGCGATCGACTGGCGCAGCGACACCAGATCCCGCGGGCCCGCGGTGCCGAGCGCGGCGCGCGCGACCAGCCGATCGATGTCGTGCACCGACTTGAGGGTGTCGCGCAGCTTGACCCGCGCGGTGCCGCGGAAGGCGAAGTCTTCGACGGCGTCGAGCCGGTCCTGGATCCGTTCGAGCGCCACCAGCGGCCGCAGCAGCCAGCTTCGCAGCAGGCGTCCGCCCATCGGCGTGATCGAGCGATCGAGCTCGTGCAGGAGCGAACCGGTGCGGCCGCCGTCCTGCGCCTCGAGCACCTCGAGATTGCGCAGGGTGGTCGGATCGACCAGCAGGCAATCTGCGCCGGTGCGGAAGGTGATGTCCCGCACGTGCGCCAGGTCGACCTTCTGGGTGTCGCGCAGGTACTGCAACAGCGCGCCCGCGGCCGCCACCGCGGCCGGACGATCGTCGAGGCCGAAGCCGTGGAGGGTCTGCGCCTTGAGCTGGCCGAGCAGCATGCCGCGCGCCGACTCGTAGTCGAAGGTCCAGGGCTCAGCTGGCGTCAGCCGCGCGTCGATCCGCGAGGCCGCCAGGAGCGCGGCCGCCGGCTCGAACCCGGCCGGCGCGAGGATCTCGCGCGGGCGCAGCACCGCGAGCTCGTCGCAGAGCGACACCCGCCCCTCCTCCCCGAGGTATTCGGCGGTCGTGAATTCACCGGTCGAGAGATCCAACAGCGCCACGCCGAACCCGGGGCCCGGATCGACCGGCGCGATCGCCATCAGGAACGCCGGTTCGCGGGCCTCGAGGTAGCCCGCATCCGTCAAGGTGCCGGGCGACACCACGCGCACCACCTCACGCCGCACCAGCCCCTTGGCTTTCTTGGGATCCTCGACCTGCTCGACGACGGCGACGCGGAAGCCCTTGCGGACCAGGCGCGCGATGTAGCCGTCGGCGGCGTGGTAGGGGAGCCCGCACATCGGGATCGCGCCGCCGGTCGAGTCCTTCGATCGTGAGGTCAGCGTCAGCTCGAGGGCGCGCGCCGCCGTCAGGGCGTCCTCGTAGAACATCTCGTAGAAATCTCCCATGCGGAAGAACACGATGGCGTCGCGGTACTGCCGCTTCGCCTCGAAGTACTGCCGCATGGCCGGTGTGGCGCCGGCGGGCTCACTTGACGCTGGAGGGGAGGACATTGGAAGGAATCGGCACCGATTATACACTTGGGCAGATGGTCATTCTCGCGCTCGACACCTCGTCCGCCGGCGGCAGCGCCGCGGTCGCCCGCGCGAACGACGATCAGATCGTGGTCGTCGAACGTGCGGGCGATGCCGCGCGTCCGAGCGGCGAGCGTCTGCCGCTGGAGCTGATGGCCGTGCTGCGCGAAGCCGGCGTCGAACTCGCCGACGTCGACCGCTTCGCGGTCGCGGTCGGCCCGGGCTCCTATACCGGTCTGCGAGTCGGTATCGCGACCATCCAGGGGCTTGCGCTCGCGCGCGCGATGCTGGTGACGCCGGTCTCCACGTTCGACGCCCTGGCCTGGCATGCGCGGGAGGCCGCAGATGCCATCGCGCCGTGGGTAGACGCGCACCGCGGCGAAGTCTTCGCCACCCTGCTGGCTGCCGACGGTGGCGGGGTGCTCGCGCCCGCGTCGTCACTGACCCCCGAGGCGACCCTCGAGTCGTGGCGCGACGCGCTCGCGAGCCTGACCCGCGTGCGTTTCATCGGCGACGGCGCCGTGCGGTACCGCGAGGTGATCGAGCGCCGGCTCGGCGATCGCGCCCGGGTCGAGGACACGGCGCCGCTGCTCGCCGGCGCCATCGCGCGCATCGTCGCGGCCCATCCCGGCACGGGCGTCCGGCCGCACGCGCTGGCGCCGCTCTACATCCGCCGCACCGACGTCGAACTGGCCCGCGATCGACGAGAGGCTGCCCGGGGTTGATGCGGGTGGAACGGCTGCGCGATGCTGCCGCGGACGCCGACATCGACGCCATCGTCGCGCTCGAGGCGGAGTCCTTCACCAATCCGTGGGCGCGCGACACCCTGGTGTGGGAGCTGAAGAACTCCGACGTGACGCGGGTCTACCTGCTTCGCGACGAGGCGGCGCACGTGCTCGCCTTCTGTGTCTGCTGGCTGATCTTCGACGAGCTGCACATCAACACCCTGGCGGTGTCCCCCGTGGCGCGGCGTCAGGGCGTGGCGAGCCGACTGCTGCGCGACGTCATGGCTGAGGCGGTGGCCGGGGGGGCCAGCAAGGCGACGCTGGAGGTGCGAGCCTCGAACAGCGCCGCCCTGGCGCTCTACGAGCGGCTCGGCTTCCAGGTGGCGGCGCGGCGGCCGCGCTACTACACGCTCCCCGAGGAGGACGCCCTGATTCTCTGGAAGGAGGGGCTGGCTACATCACCTTGAAGGCCCCTCCCGCTTATGGTAGCGTCCCCTGTGAGTATTCCCGGGTAAGACTCCTTCAGTCAGGAGGCGGTAATGCCAACAGCATCCGAAGAGTTGAAGAAGACGTTGCTGGAAAGCAACGATGAGTTCCGCCAGCTCGCCACGCAGCATCACACCCTCGACGAACGGATCCACGACCTCGCCATCCGCCACTACCTGTCAGAACCGGAACAACTTGAAGAAGTGACCCTCAAGAAACAGAAATTGCAGCTGAAGGATCAGATGGAGCACATGCTGCGGCACCCGCACCAATCAGCGCCGCTCCACGCGGCGTCGCGCGCCTGACACCCCACTCCGTCCACAGGTTCGAGGCCGGTCCACCGTGAGGCCGGCCTTTTTCGTGTCAGCATGTCCCACACCGCATTCCCATGAAGATCGATAAGGCAGGCATTCCATTCATCGTCGGCGCGCTGGTCCCGGCCGTCGCGCTCGCCGGGGCGAGGCGCTATGGCTGGGCGGCGGGGTTCGCCGGGCTCAGCGCGTTCTTTGCCTATTTTTTCCGCGATCCCGAACGGCTGGTGCCGGCGGATCCGGGGCTGGTGGTCTCGCCGGCTGACGGACGCGTGGTCATCGCGGGGCCGTCCGATGGCCGCTGGAGCCCCCCCGGGGAGTGGCAGCAAATCACCATCTTCCTGTCGCCGATGGACGTCCACATGAACCGCACGCCGGTTGACGGGCTGGTCACGCGGATTGAATATCGGCCGGGGAAGTTCCTGCCGGCGTACCACGAGAATGCCGGCGAGAACGAGCTCAACGAGATCTGGATCGATCATCAGGGGGAGCCGGTGGTGGTGCGCCAGATCGTCGGTATTCTCGCCCGCCGCATCGTCTGCCGCGTCGTCGAGGGACAGACGCTGAAGCGCGGCGAACGGATCGGCCTGATGAAGTTCGGCTCGCGGATGGACGTCTTCCTGCCGGCCCGCGCCGACCTGCGCGTACACGTGGGCGAGCAGGTGGTGGCCGGCGAGACCGTGCTGGCGCGGCTGTCTCCGAGGGCCGGTGCGTAACCCCCTGGCCGGGCCGGCCGCCGATCGACCGCGGCGCCTGCGGCGCGGCGTGTTCCTGCTGCCGTCCCTGATGACCGTCGCGAACCTGTTCTGCGGCTACGCGTGCGTCGTCTATGCCACGCGGGGCGACTTCGACACCGCCGCGGTCCTCATCGGCATTGCGATGGTGCTCGACACCCTCGACGGGTTCCTCGCGCGCCTGACCAACTCGTCGTCCGCGTTCGGCGTGGAACTCGACTCGCTTGCCGACGTGGTGTCGTTCGGCCTGGCGCCGGCGATCCTGGCGTTCCAGTGGGGCCTCTGGCCCGCCGGGCGGTTCGGGTGGGCGGCCGGTTTCATCTATCTCACCGCGGTGGCGATGCGGCTCGCGCGCTTCAACATCCAGACCGCGTCGGTGACCGACAAGCGCTACTTCGCCGGCCTCCCGAGTCCGGCGGCCGCGGGCGTGATTGCCTCGACGGTATTCCTGTATCCATGGGGGCTGCAGGAATGGCGCCTCGCGGTACTGGCGCTGCCGCTGGTCCTGGTTCCGGCCCTGCTGATGGTGAGCACCATCCGCTTCCGCAGCATCAAGGCGCTCGACATGGGATGGCGGCGCTCCTACATCGCGCTTTTCATCGGCGCAGTACTGCTCGCCCTGATCGCCTCCCACCCGCGCCTCGCACTGGTGGTGATGGCCTACACCTACATCACCTGGGCCGTCGCCAGCTTCGTGATCGCGCGCCTCCGCCGCAAACCTGCGTCACCTGCCTGACACGCCGCCGTCACACCGGTCTCGCGCCGAGGGCGCGACCCCCGCAGCGTGCCCAGATTCGACCCGCGTGCGGTACCGCGCAGGCGCGCCGTCGTCCGCGGCCGGCAGCGCCGCCGGTTGCGGCAGAGCGCCACGCCGCTCCTTCGCGGCGCCGCGTCGCGGGACGTCAGCCGGCCGACCGCCCGACACCGCAAGCACGGCCGGTCAGCCGCTCCGCCACACCTGAACCGCCGCGGGCCAGGCGTTCTACTCGCGCGTCGGCAGCCGCATCGTCACCGCGGTGCCGCGGCCCTTCTCGCTCTCCACCGCGATATTGCCGCCGCTCAACTCGATGTTCCGGCGGGCGATCGGGAGGCCCAGGCCGGTGCCGGTCGTCTTCGTGGAGAAGTACGGTTCGAAGACGCGCTCCAGGGCTTCGGCGTCCATGCCGAAGCCGCTGTCCTCGATGCGGATCGCCACGGCCGCGTCCTCGACGGCCGACGTCACGCGCAGGCTTCCAGCGGCGGGCATCGCGTGCAGGGCGTTCTCGACGATGTTGGCGAGCGCGCGCGCGACGAGCGTACGGTCCACCACGACGGGGGGCAACGGACCGGCCACCTCGTTGTGGATGTCGATGCGCCCCTCGAGCCCGATGCGGTACGGCTCGACCACGTCGTGAACGAGCTGCACGGGGTCGGCGGGCGCGCGGCGCGCGGTCGGTGAGGAGGCGAAGCTGGAGAACTCCCCGGCGATCTGGCGGAGCAGGCGCACCTGCCCGAGAATCGACGTGACGCAGCCTTCGAGGACCGGGCCGAGCGGGGCGCCGCGGTCGGCATGTACCCGCTGCAGGTGTTCGGCCGAGAGCTGGATGGGGGTGAGCGGATTCTTGATCTCGTGCGCGACCTGGCGAGCCATCTCCGCCCAGGCTTCCAGCCGGTGCGTGCGTTCGAGCTGATCGCGCTGCGCCTTGAGCTCGGCGGCCATCCCGTTGAAGGCGTCCACCAGGCGGCGCAGCTCGTCGGACGAGCGGACCGCGATGCGGGCGTCAAAATCGCCGCGCGCGATCCGCCCGGTGGCGCGCGTCAGCTGCCGGATCGGATCGGCAATCCGTTCGGCCATCGACAATCCGGTCGCCGCGCCGAGCAGGATGAAGAACAGCGCGGCGAGGTGGACGCCCCGATCCAGCTCGTCGATCTCGCGCTCGACTTCGTGCTGCCGGAAGGCGAGCGGCACCGTCAGCACCGCGTTCCGCCCGCCGGTGCGCACCGGCGCGGCCGCGAGCAGGAACGGGATCGACCCGATCCGATCTTCCGTCACCACGCTCGGGAGGCGCTGCAGGACGATGGCGCGATAGACCTCGTCGGGCGTGCGGGTCGGCAGCAGACCGGAGGCGAAGAGATCGCGCTCGCTGGTCGCGGCCAGCTCCGCCTGTTGGTAGACGTTGACGTCCTGATCGATCAGCTGGCTGATCCACACCATCACGTCGTCGCTGACGATCGGCGTGGTGACGCCTTCGGCGCCGCGCCGCACGAGCGCGTCTGATTCCTCGATGACGCGCTGGGCCACGGCAGCGGTGCGCGACGCCTCGCCACGGATGTCGGCAATCAGCAGGCTCGCGAAGTAGGTGCGGATGACGATCGCGAGAATCAGCACCGGCACGATCGAGGCGAAGACGAACGCCAGGAACAGCTTGCGGTAGAAGCTGGCCCGGATCTCGCGGAGCAGCGATCGGCCGGTGGTCGGCCGGGCGCGGGCCAGACGGGTGAACGCGATGTTCGCAAGCAGTACCAGGACATAGAGCGCCGCCGCCAGCGTGGTGAGCTCGGCGAGGCGGACGAGATGATCGAAGACGCCGGGGAGCGCGTAGCCGACGGCGTAGATGCCCTGCCGGTTATTCGAGAAGTAGACCCGGTCGGCGCGCCCGTCCTGGCGCAGCACTGTCCAGAACGGATCGCGCGAGCGGTAGACGCGCGCGAACGTGGCCCCGTCGAGCGGCCAGGCGTTGGCGCCGGAGCTGTAAATCGTCGTGAGGCCCCAGCCGTAGACCGTGAACTCCACGTCGCCGGCCGGCGGCGCCTCCAGGACGTCCGCTCCCGCCGGCGCGCTGAAGGCGTCGAGATAGGCGGACTGCGATCGGATGAAGGGCAGGGTGCGGTAGTCGAAGACGACGTGGACCACGAGGGTCGCGACGGGCTGTCCAGCCACGCATACGCTCCGTTGTGCGTGCAGCGTATTGCGCTCCTGCGCCCCGCCGAACAGCAGCGCCTCGCCGAACACCTCCCACTGGCAGCTGCGCAGGGGCTCCGGCGTCTGCGCCGCGCTGGTGTACTCCGGGAAGTTCAGCGCGAACCGGCTGACCGGCGCACCGGCCTCGTCGTAGATCTCGACGTCGCTGGTGAGACGGGCGCGCGCCAGGACG
>JBKJRJ010000224.1:0-5900 GCA_046594705.1 Vicinamibacterales bacterium | reverse complement strand
GGCCAGGTACGTGTTGCGGTTGTTCGTGAGCGGCCCCTCGTTGAAATCGGCGCTGGCGGTCGAGAACATCAAGCGGATTTGTGAGCAGCACTTGAAGGATCGCTACGACCTGGAAGTCATCGACATCTACCAGCAGCCCAATCTGGCCAGGCACGAGCAGATCGTGGCGGTGCCCACACTCATCAAACAGCAACCTCCCCCGGTGCGCCGGCTGATTGGGGACCTGTCGAATCTGAAAAAAGCCCTCGTCGCACTGGACCTGGACATGTCCGAGTGAAAGCACTGCCGGCCCTGTCGCGCCGGGAGTTGGTCGCACGCCTGAGCGAGGCCGAGGAGGCGCTGCGGGCGATTCGCTCCGGCGAAGTGGATGCCATTGTCGTGAACGGCCGCCGTGGCAAGAAAGTCTTTACGCTGCAAGGGGCCGACCATACCTACCGAGTCTTCGTCGAGCGGATGAACGAAGGCGCCGCGGTGCTCAGCAGCCGCCACACCGTCCTTCACTGCAACAGCCGTTTCGCCCGGTTCCTGGGCGCGGGTCTCCAGAGCGTCATCGGTGCGTCCTTGCCGGACCTGGTGTGGCCCGAGGATCATCCCAAGCTGGACGCGCTGCTTCGGCGCGCGGCGCAACGCAACTGCCGCGGTGAGGTCCGTTTACAATCGCGGAAAGGCGCGCCGCTATCGGTCCACCTCTCCCTCAATCCTCTCCGCCTCGACAACACGCGCGCGGTCTGCCTGATCGCGTCGGACCTGTCCGAGAGCAAGCGCGCGGAGCAGGAGCTGCGTGCGTCGACCGAGCAGCTGCGCCATCTTGCCGCGCACCTCCTGACGGTTCGAGAAGAGGAGCGGACCCGGATCTCGCGAGAGGTCCACGATGAACTGGGCCAGGCGTTGACCGCGGTGAAAATGGATCTCGCCTGGCTGGCGGCGCGGCTGCCGCCGCGAAGCCCTCAGATGCTCAGAAAAATCGGGGCCACGCGGCAGTTGGCCGACAGCATCATTCAGTCCATTCGCAGAATCTCGACAGAGCTGCGGCCGGCGGTGCTCGATCTCGGGCTGGCGGCCGCCGTGGAATGGCAGGTCCAGGAATTCCAAGCCCGATCCGGCATCCAGTGCAAGGTCCGTGTGCTCACGCGCGAAGCGGTGGCGTCGCACGCGTCAACCGCCATGTTTCGCATCTTCCAGGAGACCCTGACCAACGTCGCGCGCCATGCCAAGGCCACCCGCGCCGAGGTGGTCCTGGAGAAGCAGCGCGACCGCCTGGTGCTACTCATCCGTGACAACGGCCGCGGCTTCAATCAGGACGTGCCTGCCGTGTCCAAATCCCTGGGTCTGATGGGTATGCGGGAACGTGCCGCCATTCTGGGCGGCCGCGTGAATATCTCCAGTGCGCCCGGCAGGGGGACCACCGTCAGCGCCTGGATTCCGCTCCCCTCGCCAGGGGAATCCGGCACCACGCCCGCCGGCAGCCCATGATGCGGGTGCTCATCGTCGATGACCACGCGATTGTCCGGCGAGGCTTGCGGGCGCTGTTGACCGATGAGTTCCCCGGAGCCGCCTTTGGAGAAGCCTCCAATGCCCGTGAAGCGGTGGAGCTGCTTCGAAAAAAGCAGTGGGATGTCGCGCTGCTCGACATCACCCTGCCGGGCAAAGGCGGACTGGATCTGCTCAAGGATCTCAAGGCCGAATGGCCCGCGCTCCCGGTTCTGGTCCTGAGCGGTCACGCGGAAGACCAATTTGCCGTTCGTGTCCTGAAAGCGGGGGGTGGCGGCTACCTGACGAAGGAAAGTGCTCCCGAAGAGCTGGCGAAAGCGATTCGAAAGATCCTGGCCGGTGGGCGATACGTCAGCGCAGCGCTGGCCGAAAAGCTGGCCCTGGGAGTCAAAACGGATCCCACGCGCACGCCGCACGAGACGCTGTCCGACCGCGAGTACGAGGTCATGTCCCGTATCGCTTCGGGCAAGACCGTCAAGGAAATCGCCGATGAACTGTCACTCAGCTCAAAAACCATCAGCACCTATCGCTCCCGGATCCTGGAGAAGCTCAGCGTCAAGAACAGCGCCGAGATCGTCCAGTACGCCATCCGGAACGGCCTGGTGATCTGAGGGCGTCCCGTCTACCCCGACAGTTCCCTCCTTCAGTGCCCGTGTAGGGCAAATACCGACAAATCTTTCAGCCTGACGCCTACGCACGCCTCGGCCGTGCGCTGATGGACACGTCCGACCTCGGCACTTACTCTGAATCGGGCCGAGAACAGTTACATTCCGGCGCCGAGTAAATGGAAAAGGGGCTTTATCATGAGTGAATCGAAGTGTGGACCTGTGAACCCGTCGAAGAGGGTCACCGCGTTGGTGCTTGGGGCGACGGTGGCGTTCTTGACGGTTGCCAATCTGGCGGCGGCACAGGCCCCTGTCCACCTCGGCTCGGCCGGTACGTTCACCATTCTGAGCAAAACTGGAATCACCGATGTCTATGCGTCGGCCATTGTTGGGGACGTGGGCACCAGCCCCATCACCGGCGCAGCGCTCCTGCTCTCGTGCGGGGAAGTCACGGGGAACATCTACACCGTTGACGCCGCTGGACCTCTCCCCTGCACGACGACTGACGCCACCTTCCTGACCTCAGCTGTGGGCGACATGGGGTTCGCGTACGACGACGCGGCGGGACGGCAATCACCCGACTTCATTGAACTGGGCGCCGGCGAGATCGGCGGCCTCACCCTCGCGCCTGGCCTCTACAAGTGGGGCACAGGTTTGTTGATCACCACGGACGTCACCCTCTCGGGCGGCCCGAACGATGTCTGGATCTTCCAGGTGGCAGGCACCCTGAACCAGGGGAACGCGACGCGAGTGACGCTGGCCGGCGGCGCACTGCCCAAGAATATCTTCTGGCAGGTCGCTGGCGCCGTGACGATCGGAACCACCGCGCACTTCGAGGGCATCATCCTCGCCAAAACGATGATCGCCGTGAATACGGGCGCCTCGGTGAACGGCAGACTTCTGGCGCAGACGGCCGTCACGCTTCAGATGAACGCGGTAACCCAGCCCGCGAAGTAAGAAGCCGGCTGCCCGTGTCGGTCTGACGCCGGCTCCCCACCCCTCCCATCAAGGGCTACAGACTTCGGTCTGTAGCCCTTTTTTCGACCAGGCGACCCACCCGCCACACGTCAAGGCCCCCAGCACAACATATTCTCGGGCAGCGTCCTCAGTTGCCCGTTCCGGTCTATGCTCATCCCGTCAGTTTCTGTGGATCTCGTCAGATCTGTTCCGGCGGAGTCGGAGAGTTGGAGGCACGTTCGATGAGCATCACGCGACGCACCTTGATGGCGGCGTCAATCGCGGTCATGGTCACCCTGGCCGTCGTCCCCGCGCGGGAAGCGGTCGGGCCCGCGACCAGCGCGCAGGCGGCAGTGCCGGCGGCGCCGGCCGCGAAACGCAAGGTCGTCTTTGTCGCCGGTCGGCGAAGTCACGCCTACGGCTCGCACGACCACTGGCCCGGTTCGCTGCTCTTGAGCAAGTGGCTCAACGAGAATCATCCGCAAATCGACGCGGTCGTCATGCGCGACGGCTGGCCGGCCGACCCAAAGGCGTTCGACGGGGCCGCGGCGATTGTGGTCTACGCCGATGGCGGCCGGGGCCATCCCTTCGTGGGCCATCTCCCCGAGGTCGACGCGATGATGAAGCGCGGCGTCGGTCTCGTGTTGCTGCACTACGCGGTCGAGGTCGAGGAGGCGACGGCTGGTCCGCAGTTGCTGGATTGGGCCGGCGGCTATTTCAAAATCAACTGGTCGGTGAATCCGCATTGGCTCATGCAACTGAAGTCGCTGCCGACGCATCCGGTCACGCGCGGCGTGAGGCCCTTCGAGACCAACGACGAGTGGTACTACCACATGCAGTTTCGCGAAGGCATGAGCGGGGTGGTGCCCATCCTGACCGCGTTACCGCCCGACAGCACCCTGGTGCGTCCCGACGGCACGCTCGCGCGCAACGAGGGTCCGCACGAGAATAATCCTCAAGTTCGCGCCGCCGTGCTCGAGCGCAAGGAACCGCAGCACCTGGCCTGGGCCACCGAGCGCGCTGATGGCGGACGCGCCTTCAGCTTCACCGGCGGGCACTGGCATTGGAACTGGGGCCACCCGATGCAGCGCACCCTGGTGTTGAACGCCATCGCGTGGGCCGCGAAGGCCGACGTACCGGCCGGCGGCATCCAGACGCCGCGGGTGACGATTGAGGAGCTCGAAGCGAACAGCGAAGAAACTCCCACCGCCGCGTGGCTGGGGAATCCGCCGGACGGGAGCGCTGGGGCGGGCACCGCCGCTCAGAACGCCACGCGCGCGGGGATGACGACCCGCCTCGACGAGTGGCACAGGGCGTTCCCGCCGCGGAAGTAAACCGAAGGGCTCCAGGGCATCGGCTGCCCACTCCGCTGCCGTGATGACGGCGCGCGCTGGTCGGGTGCTTCGACTAACGCGGGCCGTCGCTGCGCCTGGTGCGCGCCAGGTGGACGGCAATCGCGGCGCCGAACAACACCAGCCCCGCCAGGTCGGTGCGCGGGCCGGCGTAGAACAACAGCAGCCCGCCGCTCACCGCCAGCGTCCGTTCCACGGCGTTGGCGCGCGTCCGCATCCAGCCGCCCAGTCCCGCCGAGAGTGCCGTCACCCCGAGCGCGGCCGTCGCCGTGCTGATCAGAATGTCGCCGACCGGCGCCTGCATGAGCAGCCCGAGGCCCTGCGTGCTGAGTGTGAAGGCAAAGGGAAAGACGAACGCCGGCAGCGTGTACTTCCAGGTCAGCATCATGGTCGGCAGCTGGCCACCGCCGGTGATCGCGGCAGCGGCGATCGGCGACAGCGCCGTCGGCGGGCTGACCTCCGAGAGCACCGCGTAATAGAAGATGAACATGTGCGCCGCACTCTCCGGAACGCCGACGGCAACCATCGCGGGCGCGACCATGACGGCGGCGATGATGTAGGACGCGGTGACCGGTACCGCCAGCCCGAGCACCAGCACGGCGAACGCCGAGTAGAGGACCGTCAGGAACAGGTGGCCGCCGGCAAACGCGACGATCAGCCCGGCGATCTTCAGTCCCAGACCGGTCAGCGTCACGACACCGACGATGATCCCCGCGGTGGCCGTGGTGGACGCCACTGCGATGACGCTCTTCCCTCCCGCCGACAGGGCCAGCATCAGCCGGCGCGGCCGGAGCGCGGTCTGCCGGTCGATGAAGCTGAGCGCGATGGCGGCGATGATCGCGTAGAACACCGCCCGGAACGGCGACATCCCGAGCGCCAGCATGATCGTCAGGCCGACGAGCGTGAGGAAGTGGTAGCCCTGCCGGCGGGTCAGCTCCCAGAGCGAGGGCAGCGCGATCTCGACCGCGCGGATGCCCAGGCGGCGCGTGTCGGCTTCGATCATCAGGAAGATCGCCAGGAAGTAGAGCAGCGACGGAATCGTGGCCATCACCAGCACCTGGAGATACGAGATCTCGAGGAGCTCGGCGATGATGAAGGCCGCGGCGCCCAGTGAGGGCGGACTGATGATGGCGCCGATTCCGGCCGCGGACAGGATCGCGCCTGCCATCGCCGCCGGATAGCCGGCTCGCTGCAGCACCGGCCAGGTCGTCGATCCGAGCGTGACGGTGGTGGCGACACCGCTGCCTGACACCGTCCCGAGCAGCAGCCCCGCGGCGGTGACCGCGCGGCCGGCCCCCGCGCCGTGACGCGACCTGCCGACGGCCGCCAGCGACCAGTCGACGAGGAACTTGCCTGTCCCTGACATGTTCAGGACGGCGCCGAAGATCGTGAACAGCGCGATATAGGTGGCGGCAACCTCGAGTGGCACGCCGAAGATGCCCTCCAGCGTCATGTAGAGCGTGCCGACGATGCGCGCGGGGTCGTATCCGCGATG
>JBKJRJ010000175.1:0-3110 GCA_046594705.1 Vicinamibacterales bacterium | reverse complement strand
CTAGTCCCCTGGAATCGTGATGCCTGGCGTAAGTCCCGGAGCGCGGCGCCCGGATCGCAAGGCGCGAAGAGTGAGCTTATTGGGCATAAGTGAGCGATGAGCAACGCCGCGAGGCGGGATGCCACGCCCGGGAGTTAGGCTAGGCACCACGGTTCCAGGGGACTAGCGAGACTCTTACAACCGCGCCCGTCTCAGCCGGAGTGCGTTCGCGATCACCGACACGGAGCTGAAGGTCATGGCCGCGCTCGCCCAGATTGGGCTGATCAACCATCCCGTCAGGGGATAAAGCGCGCCCGCCGCCACCGGCACACCGATCGCGTTGTAGGCGAATGCGAGGAAGAGATTCTGCCGGATATTCCTCATGGTCATGCGGCTGAGCGCCCGCGCCCGCGCGATCGCGCGCAGGTCGCCGCGCACCAGGGTGATGCCAGCGCTCTCCATCGCGACATCGGTGCCGGTGCCCATCGCGATGCCGACATCAGCCTGGGCCAGCGCCGGCGCGTCGTTGATACCGTCCCCCGCCATGGCGACCACACGGCCGTCGGCCTGCAGCCGCCTCACCACCTCCCGCTTCTGATCCGGCAGCACGTCGGCGATGACCTCGTCCAGCCCGAGGCTGCGCGCAACAGCGTCGGCAGTGGCGCGGTGGTCTCCGGTCAGCATGACGATCCGGAGGCCGTCCTTGTGCAGCGCCGCGATCGCCTCCGCGGTTGACGGCTTGATCGGATCGGCCACACCGATGGTGCCGGCGGCACGTCCGTCGATCGCGACCACCATGACGGTCTGCCCTTCCGCGCGCCGCACCTCGGCGTCGCCGACCAGCGCGCCCGCGTCGACGCCCGCCTCGGCGAGGAATGCCGCGTTCCCCAGCAGCACGCCCCGCCCGCCGACGGTGCCGCGCACGCCGCGCCCGGTCACTGATTCGAAGTCGCCGGCGGCCGTGACGGCGAAGCCGCGCTCGCGCGCGCCCGCCAGAATCGCTGCGGCGAGCGGATGTTCGCTCCCGAGTTCGACCGCTGCGGCCGCGCGCAGAACGTCCTCCTCCGTAAACGGCGTCACCGCCGTGACCGAGACCAGCGTCGGACGCCCCTCGGTGAGCGTGCCGGTCTTGTCGACCACCAGCGTGTCCACCTTTTCGAGCCGCTCGAGCGCCTCGGCATTTCGGATCAGCACGCCGGCGCCGGCGCCGCGGCCGGTGCCCACCATGATCGCCATCGGCGTCGCGAGACCGAGCGCGCACGGGCATGCGATGATCAGTACCGCGACGGCGCTCACCAGGCCATGTGCCAACTGCGGCGGCGGCCCCCAAAAACTCCAGCCGGCAAACGCCAGGATCGCGACCAGCACCACCGCGGGCACGAACCAGCCGGCGACCTGGTCAGCCAGCCGCTGGATCGGCGCGCGCGTGCGTTGCGCCTCGCTGACCATGCGGACGATCTGCGCCAGCAGCGTGTCGCTGCCCACGCGCTCCGCGCGCATCAGAAAGCTGCCGGTGCCGTTGATGGTCGCACCCGTCACGCGGGCGCCTGGCTGCTTTTCGACCGGCATCGGCTCGCCGGTCACCATCGACTCGTCCACGGCGCTGCGGCCGTCCGTCACGACGCCGTCAACCGGCACGCGCTCGCCGGGACGCACGCGGAGCATGTCGCCGATGGCCACCAACTGCGCCGGGACATCACTCTCCTGCCCGGCGCGGACCACGCGCGCGGTCTTGGGCGCGAGCCCGAGCAACTGCCGGAGGGCGCTGCTGGTGCGACCGCGTGCGCGCAGCTCCAGGACCTGGCCGAGCAGCACCAGGACCACGACCACCACGGCCGTGTCGAAGTAGACCTCGACGACGCCGTGAATGCGGAAGCCCTCGGGAAAGGCGTTCGGCATCAGCGTGCCCGCAACACTGAACAGGTACGCCGCACCCACGCCAAGCGCAATCAGCGTGAACATGTTGGTGTGGCGATTGAGAATGGACTGCCAGCCACGGACAAAGAACGGCCAGCCGGCCCAGAGGACCACGGGGGTGCCGAACAGCAAGCCCGCCCAGTTCGCGGTCGTCGGATCCAGTCTGCCGCCAAGGCCCATGCCGAGCACCATGTCGCCCATCGCCAGCACGACGACAGGGATGGCCAGCGCGCACCCGATCCAGAAGCGGCGCGTCATGTCGGCGAGTTCCCGATTGGGCGCCTCATCCGCGGTGACGGTGCGCGGCTCGAGCGCCATGCCGCAGATCGGACACGCACCAGGCCCGTCGCGAACGATCTCCGGATGCATCGGGCACGTGTACTCGAGTCGCGTCGCCGGCAGCGTCGACAGATCGGGCTCGAGCGCCATGCCGCACTTCGGACACGCTCCCGGGTGATCCTGCCGGACCTCCGGGTCCATCGGGCAGGTGTAGGTCGTGCTGACCGGGGCCACGGCGGTCGTGGGCGCCACCGCCGGTTTCGCGGACCGCCGCAGGGTCATCGGCGCCGCCACGGGCCCCGTCCCCTTCGTCAGGTAGCCCTCCGGATCCGCCTCGAACTTCGCCAGGCAGCCCCGGCTGCAGAAGGAATAGAGCTGACCGGCATGCTTGAAGGAGCCGGCCGCTTTCGCGGGATCGACGGTCATGCCGCAGACCGGATCGATCACTTTGGCGGTGGCCGACGCGGTATGTGTGGTCTGGTCAACATCGCCTCCGCAGCACCCGGCGGACGGTTTTTCTGTCATCTTCAAGGCCTCCAGCGAGGGTGTCGTTCCCTCACCAGTGCTAACGCCCCAGGCCGCGGATCCTTACAGTGCCCCGTGCGAGCCATCTTTCGATCGATTCTGTCAGATCACTTCATCCCGTGCGCAGTCGATCCCTCGAGTGGCTCGGGCACGACCAGCACCCGTACGCCACCTCGGACTCCCCCTTGGCGTCGAGTATCATTCTACCCATGCGCACAGCTGCCGCTGTTTTCCTCATCGCCGTCGCGAGCTTTGGCGGCCAGGTCGCCCCTCGGTCCGCGGCCACGACGGATTGGGCGCCCCGCGTGGAGGTGTTGCCGTCGCCGGCGGGTCCAGGCAGCGCGCAGCCTCAACTGTCTCTCTCACCGCGCGGTGTGCTCATGAGCTGGGTGGAGAGCGCGCCCGACCGC
>JBKJRJ010000533.1:0-3146 GCA_046594705.1 Vicinamibacterales bacterium | reverse complement strand
CCCTGCTCGCCGGCGCTGCCGCTGGTGAATTTCAGGCTCTCGACCCGCGCGCCGATTTCGATCGCGCCGAAGCCGCCCTGAAAGAGCGGCTTCTTCGGCCGTTCGACCCTGCCCTTCTTCTCCCCGGTGACGGCGACGGTACCGCTCACGTACCATCCCTCGCCGACGATGGGCGACAGGTCGGTGTCTGTCACGCTCTCGCCGCGCCGGTCGGTTTCGACCCGCATCCATTCCGACTTGATCGACGCGGGTCCCGGCCGGAACTCCATCTCGATCCCGAGGCGGCGGCGCTGCCCCTTCACGAGGTAATCCGAGCCGGTGAAGAAATTCTGCCGCAGCACGGTCTGGCCGCGCAGTCCAGAAATGCCTTCCGGCAGGTCGGCACTGCGGGTGATCGCGACGCCGAGGGACAACTCGCCGATCGCATCCTTGACGCGCCGCAATGGCTCGACGGTGAGGCGAACCGCCTGGGTCCGGCCGCCAAAGACCTTCGCGGTGTCGCTGGTGCGCGCGTTCTTGCCGTCGTGCTTGAAGACGCCGGCCTCGTAGCCGATGACCTTCTTCCACACCCGCCCGTGCACCATGACGCCCACGTCACGCCCCGGCGCGAGATGCCTCGCTGCGAGCGACCGGGAAATGAAATCGAGGCGGCTCAAGTTGGTGTTCTCGTCGAGGCTGAACGGGATCTTGAACTTGCCGCCGCGCACACGGGCCACATCAAAGGACTTGAACTCCCCGAAGACGTCACGCCATGGATCCGTGTCGGTCAGCTCGGCTTGGATCTGGAACTCGACGGCGTTGCCGATCTCTCCCCCCACCCCGATGCGCTTCTGACCAAGTGTGATCGACGAGGTCTTGAGCGGATCGTCGCTCGGAGCGTCGGAACCTGTCCGACCGGCGGCGAACCGCCCGCGAAAATCCAGGTGCGAGCCTTTGCCGAAATGAATGGAGGGATGGTCGCCAGCGAGCGTGAACGACGGGTACTCGGGGTCCGGCTGCTTCGGCTTCTTCGGCTGCTCCGCCTGCTCTGTTTCCTGGTCTTTGTCTTTCTTCTTAATCTTGTCGGGCTCGGCTTGCGCGGTGGCCTGCTGGCGAGGCCCCACGCCTCCCGGCCGGGACAGGACGACCAGGAGGGCAGCGGTCGGCAGTATCAGTGGCATGTCCCTGTCCCTGTATCGCTGAACGTGTTACCAACCGACTTGAAGTCCCATTGATACGCGCCCGGGCTGAGTGTCAGGGCGAGGATGCCATAGACGCTGGCGCGGCGTTCGCTGTTCGGCTTGGGCGCGCCGAACGCGTAGAGATGCGCCCCGCCGGTACCGGCCACGAACTGCCGGATTCCGCTCGCGGAGGCTCTGCCATCCGGGTCCTGCGGGGCAAATCGCTCGTAGTCGTGGTCGTGCCCGTTGACCACGACGTCGACACCCGCGTCGGAGAGCGTCCGCCAGGCGTCGCGCACCTGCGGCTGGTTGTCGTTGGGGCCGGAGCTGAAGAGCGGATGATGAAAGTACGCCAGCGTGCAGGCGAACCGGTTGTTCTCGAGCTCGGCCCGGAGCCACTGTATCTGCGCGGAACCCGCGCTCATGAAGCCTCCGCCGGCGCCGCTGTTGAGGGCGATGATCCGCCACGCGCCGGCGGTAAAAGAGTAGTAGCCCTGCCCGCGCGGGCCGGCCAGCGAGCCGAAATAGTCGTAATAGGAGAAGGCCCCGGGCGATTCGTACTCGTGATTCCCGGGCACCGGCCGGGTGCGCTCGATGTGGCGCCCCCAGAACGGGTCGTAGCAGTCGCGGAAATTGGCGGCGGTGCCCTGGAAGTAGGCGAGGTCGCCCAGCGCCAGAATGAGGCCATCGAGCCGGTCGAGCAGCTGGCCTGTCTGCGGGGCGCCGAAGCCGCATTCCCCGATGTCGCCCGCGGCCAGCACGGTGACCGGCCCCGGCGGCGGCGGTGGTGGGCCGCCGCCACCAGGCGGCGTCGGTCCGGGAGGCGAGCTACCGCCGCACCGGCCCAGCAGGAGGGCGGACAGGAGGGCGGCGGCCAGGGCCGGAAATCGGCGGGTACGCATATAAGATCTGAGGTAAGGGGGCGCGTCCATTATGGACCGGCTCTCAGCCAGGGTCCTAACGTGCGGCCAGAAACGTCCTGATGCCGGGTTCTTCCGGGGTCAACGGTTGAAGGGCGAGATGATATCGCATGTGGGGAGATGGCGATGCTGGAGGCCGCACGGCCGCGAATTGTGAGATCGCGTGTCTGTCGCTTGGCCGCCAATGGTCACGACGCCTTCTCACCGGAGAGCAGAACGATGGCGCCCGTCTACTCCATCGCCGTGCCGCGCAGGAGCGGCTCGCACGGCAGCGACCTCGCGCCCTGTTCGGTGCACACCGCGAAATTGACGTTGCTCTTCTCGTCGTACATCGACACTCCCGCGTACTCCCCTTGCGCGTTGAGCACGTAGAAGTTGATGTTGAAGTTCGGATCGCCGTTCTTCTTGCGCAGGCGCTGCTCAACCGTGTTCGCCCTGATGCGCTTGAGGCCTTCCATGCCGGCGTCCTTCGGATGCATGCCGCGCCGCATCGCTTCGACCACGAGGTACGAGGTCAGGTTGAAGAGATTGGCCTCGCCGCGGCCGGTGGATCCCGCGGCGCCGATCTCGCCGTCGACGTAGAGGCCCGCGCCGAGGATCGGCGAGTCGCCCAGACGGCCCGGGATCTTCCACGCCATGCCGCTGGTGGTCGTCACCCCACCGATCTCACCCGTGGCGTTGATGCCGTTGCAGTTGATCGTGCCGTAGAAGTGGTTCGGATCGATCAAGCCCTCGCGCATCATGTCGCGATCGACCTGGCCGAGCGCGGCCTGCCGCTTGATCGGATCGAGGTAGTGAAGCGGATCCGTCCGCCGCTTCCATTCGAGCCAGGTCTTGCGCGAGAGCTCGGTGTTGAGGTCCTCTTCGACCGTGAAGCCCAGGCGCCGGGCGAACTCCTGCGCTCCCTTGCCGACGATCAGGTGATGGTCGGTTTCCTCCATCACCTTATGCGCGACCAGCGAGGGGGTGCGCACCCCTTCGAGCGCGCCGACGCCACCGGCCCGCTTCCTGGGGCCGTGCATGCAGCACGCATCCAGTTGCACGATGCCCTCGGCGTTGGGCAGAC
>JBKJRJ010000501.1:0-3652 GCA_046594705.1 Vicinamibacterales bacterium | reverse complement strand
ACATTCGAGCACGGCGCCGCCGCCGCTGTACACCTGATCGAGAAATCCCTGGGAGTTGGTCGTGCGGACGAGGTAGCCGCCGCCGCTGCCCGGCGTGCTGGTCGCGAGGCCCGCGAGGATGTAATTGCCATTCGCGTCGGTCTGCGTCGAACTGATGAACGTACCGATCGACGTGTAGAGCGTGATGCTGACGCTGCCCAGTCCGTTCGTGCCGTCACGGGTCACCCGCCCGGTGAGCCGGCCGCCCTGCTTCAACGCGAAGTTGCGGCCGGTGGCGTTGCTGCTGCCGACCACGACCGCGACCGGGGTCCCCAGACTGACGTTGCAGCTCGAGCAGTCGACATTCGGGGATGCCAGCACCTGATTGATGTAGCTCAGGTTGTTGGACGTCAGCAGCACGTAGGAGCCGGTCGCCAACCCCTTGATGAGGTATGTACCGGTCGGCGACGTCACTGCGCCCGCCGCAAAGGCGAAGTTGGTGGTGTACGCCGTGACGAAGACGTTGGCGAGCGGGGCGGTGGTGTTGAAGTCGGTGACGGTGCCGGCAATCGTGGCGCCGGTCTGCATCGCGAAGTTGATGCCGCCGGTCGTGGCGCCCGCCGTGACGCTGATCGGCGACCCGGTAGTGACCGTGCAGCTCACGCAGGCAATGGCCGGAAACAGCTGATCGACGTACCCCTGGTAGCTCGTGCTCGTTTTCACGAAATAGCTGCCGGTCGGCAGCCCGGCGAACGAATAGAACCCTAGGCTGTTGGCATAGGTGTACTGGAGCGATGCGCCCGCGGCCGAATAGATCTGGACCCCGGCGTAGGGAATTGGATTGGTGGTCGTGCCGTTAATGATCGTGCCGGTCAACTGGCCACCGGCCGTCAGCGCCATGTTGACGTTCGGCGTCGTGCTCCCCTGCACCACCGCCACGGCCGTGCCGGAAAGGGCCGAACACCCGAAGCAGCCGATCGCGTTGAACAACGTGTCGATGTAGCCGACCGAGTTGGACGTCAGGACGAAATAGTTGCCGGTCGTGAGGCCGGCGCCCGAGGTGAAGTTGCCGGCCGTGTCGGTGGCGCCGGTGGCCACCTGCACCCCCGCCGAGTTGAAGATGCGCGCGCTCGCCGAGCCGCTCCCACCCACACCCACGCCGGTGAGCGCATCCGTAATGCGGCCACTGATGCGGCCGCCCGCGGCGAGCGCGAAATCGATCGCCGTGGTGGCCGCGCCGGCGTTGACGCGCACGGCAAGACCGCTGGCGAAGGCCACGCAGCTCGGACAGATGACGTCATTGAAGACCTCGTCCACAAAACCCTGCGTGTTGCTGGTCCTGACGAAGTAGTCACCGGCCGGAAGGCCGGTGAAGCTATACACGCCGGAGCCGTTCGTGCTCTGCGTCAGCATCGCCGACGAGCTGAAGCCGCTGAACAGGCTGACCGAGACGTTCGACAGCGGCGCGCTGCCGGTCGAAGCGACGATGGTGCCGCTGACCGACCCGCCCGCAAGCAGCGAGAAGTCCGCCGTGGTCGTGCCGCCGTTGGCCACCGCAAGTCCGAGACCCGCGAGGTAGCTGCAGCCGTAGCACGTCTCGTGAATTCCCGCGCCCTTGAAAATCTCCGGGATAAAACCGCCTGGGACTGTCGTGCCGGTGCGGACCGCGTAGGTGCCCGCCAGAAGACCGTTCACCGTGTAGATGCCGCTGGCATTGGTGGTCGCCGAGGCGACCTGCGAACCGGCCGCGCTGAGTACCTGCATCTGCAGCCCGCTGATGCCGACATTCAACGGGTTGCGCACCGTGCCGGTCAGCGTCCCGCCGGTTGTCATCGTGAAGTTGATGGCCGCCGTGGTGCCCGGCTGGGTCACCGACACGGGAGTGCCCGTGGCGGTGTCACAGCTGGGACAATCCAGCCCGTTATACAGGCTCGGGACGTAGACCGACACCCCGGTCTGTCCCGGGGGGAATGCCTTCACGAAGTATTGTCCGGTCACCAGGCCGCCCGCCGTGTAGACGCCCGAACCGTTGGTTGATGTGCTGGTGATGAAGGCGTTGCTCGTGTCGTAGATCTGCACGCTCACGCTGGCAATCGGCGCCAACGACGAGTTGATCACCGTCCCGCTGATCGACCCGCCGGGATCGAGCGCAAAGTTGATGGCCGTGGGCGTCGCGGGCGACGCGGCCGCCACCAGACTCACCCCGGTCCCCGAAGTGACGGCGCAGTTCACGCAGTTGATGCCGCTGTGAACCTTGGGGATCAGCGAGCCCCCCGACGCCTTGAAGTAATAGGTCCCGCTCGGCAGGCCGCTCGACGTGTAGTTCCCCGACCCGTCTCCAGACGCGTAGCCGACGGTCCCGCCGACGGCGTTGAAGATCGTGATCTGCGGAGAAGAGACGGCGGCCAGCGTGGAGGCGTTCGTCACCGCGCCGGAGATCCGCGCGCCCGCGCTCAAATTGAAGTCCCCGATGACGGTACCGCTGGCCCCGACCGCAAGTGGGGCACCCGATGTCGCCGCACAGCTGCTGGTTGGACAGGGGACACCCCCGAACGCCTGATCGATGTAGCCGACACCATTACTGCTGACCAAGTAGTAGGTCCCGGACGGGATCCCCATCGGGAAGGCGTAGACGCCGGATCCGTTCGTCCCGAGCCCCTGTTGAAAGGCGCCGGTCGAACTGTACAGAAAGACCGACGCGAAGATGCCGGCGCCATTGCCGCGCACGGTGCCGGTCAGCGTTGCGCCCTGGGCGAGCGAGAAGTTGGCGACCTGTCCGGGGATGCGCGAGACCGAGCCCGGGACAATGCCGCCAAAGGACGTCGGGGTGCAGGCCACGCAGGGAACGTTCGTCGTCCCGTTCGAATACGACTGGTTGATGAAACCCGTCGTCGAACCGTTGCTGGTGTTGATGTAGTACTGGATGCCGGTCGTCAGTCCGCTGATGGTGTAGGTGCCGTCGCCTCCCGTCGCCGCGAAGGTGCCCGTTGGCACTCCGGTGGCGGTGTAGGCGGACACACCGATGCCCACAATTCCCGCCCCACCCGAGGTATTGATCACCGTCCCGGTGATCGTCGTCTGCGCCTCCGCCGGCGCGGCCGCGGCCAGGAGGGCGAGACACAGCGAAACAAGGCCGACAGAAAAGCGGCGAACCATTGCTCCTCCAGGAACGTGGACGGGTTGCCAGACCCAGCACCGCCGAGGCGGTTCCCCCGCGACAGCTCGGATAGATGCCGAGATCGTACGAACGGCGTAGTGTGAAAGGACTAGAGAGGGTAATCGTTTCCCCGTCGGTTCGCAAGGGAAAAAGCCGAGCTGGCGGTTTCCCTAAGTGCTTGCGGTCATTGCACTTCGGAGATGAGGGTCAGCCTGGACTGGGGAGACAATGAGGTCCGGCGGCCCTGTCGGCCGCCGGAATTGAGAGATCGCGACGTGGGGACGTCAGGCGGTCACGGCGGGGGCCGAGGTGCGATACCACTCGACTGTGCGCCGCAGGCCCTCTTCAAAGGTCACCGTCGGCTGATAACCGAGGATCCGCTGCGCTTTGGTGATGTCAGCCTGCGAGTCCTTGACGTCGCCCGAACGGACGTCGGTGTAGGAGGGCTCCACCGTGGCGTTGACGAGCGCTTTGACGGTCGCGAACAGCTGATTGAGGGAGATGCGGCCGCCGGTC
>JBKJRJ010000066.1:0-3575 GCA_046594705.1 Vicinamibacterales bacterium | reverse complement strand
ATATGATCGCTTCCCATGACTTGCCGGAACTGCGGCACCGAGATCGCCGACAAAGCCATCGTCTGCTTCCGGTGCGGCGCCGGCACCAGCGACCCGGTTCGCCGGCCGGCGGCCGTTCGCTCGCGGCGCAGCCGTATCCTGCCCCTGGTGGCCCTGGTGCTGCTGGTCCTGCTCGGCCTGTTCCTCGGACAGGCCGGCCAGACCGTCCTGCCGCCCGGTCAGGGCTACGGGCTGCCCGTAGGCGTCGCCATCGGCATCGCGATCATCGTCCTGGTGGTCCGAATCATCCGGCGGCGTTAGCCCGCCCTCCTGGCTCCTGGCTCCTGGCCCTGCCTCATGCCTTCTGCCGTCTGCCTCCGGCATTTGATAAACTCCGCCTGTGCCAGACGCTCGCTTGGAGGTCACGGACTCGCTCGGGCGCCGGATCGTGCCGATTGGAAAGGAAGCGTTCGGCATCGGCCGGCGTGAGACCAACGACCTGCGGCTGGCCGGCAGCGAGATTTCTCGGGATCACGCGGAGATCGTGACGTCCGGCGCCGGCTTCGTGGTCCGCGACAAGCAGTCGCGCTACGGGACCTTCGTCAATGACGACGCCATCACCGGCGATCGCACGCTCGTGCATGGCGACCGGATCCGGCTGGGCCGGTCGGGCGGCGCCGAACTGGTCTTCCTCCTCGCCGACACGGGTCCCCCGCAGGACAAGGCGACCACCACGGCCATCGGCGACCTCCGCCAGATCGCGGCGCTGCTCGACGGCCTGCGCGCGCTCGGCAGCGGCCGCGTGCTCGACGACGTGCTGGCGCTGGTGCTGGATTCGGCGATCGAAGTCACCGGCGCGGAGCGTGGCTTCATCATGCTGGCGGGCGCGGACAACGAGCTCGAGTTCAAGCTCGCGCGGGGCCGCCGGCAGCTGTCGCTTCCAGGCACCAGTTTCGCGACCAGCCGCAAGATCCCGGAAGAGGTATTTCGTACCGGCGAGCCGAAGATCCTGGCGGATCTGCTCGATGGCGACCTGGCGAACGTGCACATGGGCACCGTGGCGCTGGGCATCCGCAATGTCCAGTGCGTGCCCCTGAAGCTGGTGCGCTACGTGGACCGGCAGGACGACGCGGTGGCGGGCGAGCGGCGCATCGGCGTGCTCTACCTCGACAGCCGCGAGAAAGGATCGTTTCTTTCCGGATCGACGCGTGGCGCGCTTGAAACCCTGGCCACCGAAGCGGCGGTGGCGATCGAGAACGCCCGGCTCTATCGCGAGACGATGGAGAAGGCGAAGATGGAACAGGAGATGCGGATCGCCGCCGAGATCCAGCAGGCGCTCCTGCCCAAGGCCGGCCACTCAGGTGCGTTCTTCCGGACGTCGGCTTCCTCGCTGCCGTGCCGATCGATCGGGGGAGACTTCTACGATTACGTCGATCTGCCGACCGGCGCCTTCGGTTTCGCGCTGGGCGACGTGGCCGGGAAGGGCCCGCCCGCCGCGCTCCTGAGCGCGATGATGCAGGGTATTTTCGCCGCGCAGGCCGCGGCCAGCGACACGCCGTGCCAGACGATCGCGCGCGTCAACCTGGCGCTTTACAAGCGCGGGATTGAATCGCGCTTCGTGACGCTGATGTACGGCTCGCTCGAGCCCAACGGCCGGCTGACCTACTGCAACGCGGGCCACAACCCGCCGCTGGTGGTGGGCAAGGGGGGCGTGCGCCGCCTCGAGGTCGGCGGACCGATTGTCGGCCTGTTCGAGCACGCCGTGTTCGAGGAAGAGACCGTCGTGCTGGCGCCGGGCGACTGGCTGATTGTCTTCAGCGACGGCGTGTCGGAAGCGATGGCCGCCAACGGCGACGAGTATGGCGAAGAGCGGATCCTCGCGGTGGTCGATCGCGAAACGAGCCTCGCGCCCGCGGACCTGCTCAAGTCCATCTTCGCCGACGTCCGGGTCTTCACCAAGGGCGCTCCTCAGAGCGACGACATCACCGCGCTGGTGCTGCGGTATGGTCCGGCCGATTAGTCGTTCTTGAATGCACGCCCGTAGCCTCCGCCATCAGGCGGGAGGAATGCGATGACCCGAATCGAAAAACGTCTCCTGATTCTCTGGGTCGCGCTGGCATTCGTTGTCTGGAACGGCGTCTACGACATGCGCATGCACGACACGGTGCGCGGCTACCTGCTCCAGGCTGCGCTGGCGGACCACGGCCTCGGCCGCGGAGTGGAGATGCGGGCCTACCTGCACCGCGGCCTGGTCGACGCGATCGCTTTTTCGACGGCGTGGGCCCTCGGTGTCTTCCTCGCCGGGATGGTGACGATGAGGACCTATCGACTGCACCTCATGCGAGCACCGGTAGCGCCGTTGGCCCGCTGAGCACTCTTGTCATGCATCCGCTGATTCACGACTGGAACCGGACCGACACGCCGAAGCCGGCGGTCGTGCTGCTGGACGACGAAACGCTGCGCGACGGCCTGCAGTCTCCCTCGGTTCGTTGTCCCACCATCGAGGAGAAGCTGCGCATCCTGCATCTGATCGACCGCCTGGGCATCGACACGGCGAACCTCGGCCTGCCCGGCGCGGGGCCGCATGTCGTTCGCGACGTCGAGCGACTGGCGCGGGAGATCGCCGACCAGCGGCTCCGGGTCACCGCCAACTGCGCGGCCCGCACGCTGATTGCCGACATTCGTCCCATCGCCGAGATTTCGCAGCGGGTCGGACTGCCGATCGAGTGCTGCACCTTCGTCGGATCGAGTCCGCTGCGCCAGTACGCGGAGGACTGGACGCTCGAACAATTGTTGCAGCGGACCGAGCAGGCCGTCACGTTCGCGGTGGGCGAGGGGCTGCCGGTCATGTACGTGACGGAAGACACCACGCGCGCTGATCCCGACACGCTGCGCGCGCTCTACTCGACGGCCATCCGCGCCGGCGCCACGCGGATCTGCGTCGCCGACACCGTCGGCCACGCCACGCCGCACGGCGCCGCGGCCGTTGTGCGGTTCGTCGCGTCGGTCGCC
Source organism: Vicinamibacterales bacterium (assembly GCA_046594705.1). Lineage (GTDB taxonomy): Bacteria > Acidobacteriota > Vicinamibacteria > Vicinamibacterales > 2-12-FULL-66-21 > JAICSD01. The sequence goes on along the minus strand of JBKJRJ010000066.1, from coordinate 584 downwards.
GAGGACTGCGGCGGCGGGATCGGGATCGACTGGCACGGCCATCGCGACCGCGATTTCGCGGTGATCAACTCCCTGGCCGCCCTGGAGGCGGGCGCCACCCGCCTGCACGGCGCCGCGATCGGGATCGGCGAGCGCGTCGGCAATACGCCGATGGAGCTGCTGCTGGTGAACCTGGTGCTGATGGGCTACCTCGAACGCGATCTGGCGTCGCTGTGCGAATACTGCGCGGTGGTGTCGGACGCGACCGCGGTGCCGATTCCCGCCAACTACCCGGTCGTCGGGCGCGACGCGTTTCGCACCGCTACCGGCGTTCACGCCGCGGCGGTCATCAAGGCCTTCCGGAAGAACGACCTCGCGCTGATCGACGCCGTCTATTCGGGCGTACCCGCGAGCCTGATCGGCCGCGAGCAGCAGATCGACGTCGGCCCCATGTCGGGGAAATCCAACGTCGTGTTCTGGCTCGAACGGCACGGCTACGCGGCGACCGATGAACTCGTGGACCGGATCTTTGCGCGCGCGAAGCGCTCGGCGACGGTCCTCAGCCCAGAGGACATCCTCGAGGCAATGAAAGCCTGAGGCATCCC
>JBKJRJ010000359.1:0-2648 GCA_046594705.1 Vicinamibacterales bacterium | reverse complement strand
GTGAAGATTCTCAGCAACAACTACGCGGCGGAGTATGGCGGCTCGGCCGGCGGCGTCATCATCGCCACGACGAAGTCCGGCACCAACCAGCTGCGCGGCAGCCTCTTCGAGTACTTTCGGAACGACGCGCTCGACGCGGTCGACTTTTTCGCGCCCGTCGTGGACGGCCGCAAACAGAAGGCGCCTCTCCGCTACAACGTGTTCGGCGGCACGCTGGGAGGCCCGATCCGCCGGGACAAGACGTTTTTTTTCGTCTCGTACGAAGGGTCCAGGCGCAAGACCGGCGTCACCCGCTTCCTGACCGTGCCGACCGAGGCGCAGCGCCGCGGAGACTTCTCACAGACGTTCGACGCCCGCGGAAGTCAGATCGTTGTTTACGACCCGGCGATAACGCCGGGCCCGGCGCGCACGCCGTTTCCCGGAAACGTGATCCCCCCGAATCGTCTCGATGCCGTCGGGCTGCGCATCGCCGCCCTCTATCCCCTTCCCAATCGGCCGGGCGACAATGTCAGCGGGGCGAACAACTTCGGCGCCAACGGCACGACACGGCTCCAGCGCGACAACTACATGGTCAAGGTGGAGCACACCATCCGCGGCAACGACAAGATCACCGGCCGATACCTCTACAACAGCGATAACTCGCTGCAGACGAGCGTGTTCCCTGAACCGGCGGCCGACAGCGTGTCCGAGTTCCTCAGGCACCAGAACTACTTCTACGTCGGTTACACCCGCACGTTCGGGTCGGCGCTCGTCAATGAAGCGCGCTACACCTATGGCAATCGGATCAATCACGAGCGGTCGCCGGGCCTCAACGGGGGCTGGCCGACGAAGCTGGGCCTGCGCGGCGTGTCGGACGAGGCATTTCCCCGTTTCACCGTTGCTGGCGTGGCGGCGCTCGGCGCGACGACCCACGAGCGGCGGCAGTTCCCCATCCAGCAGCATCAGCTGGTCGACACCCTGTCCTACGTACGCGGACGTCACGCGTTAAAGACGGGGCTCGAGGTGCGGCCCTCGATCAACTACGAGGTGAACCGGCCCTCCATTTCCGGCGCGTTCGCATTCGGGACGCAGCCGACGGCGCTGCCCGGCCGCGCGGGCACGGGCTACGGCCTGGCGAGCCTGCTGCTCGGCTTTCCCAACAGCGTCACTATCCGCGAAACGGAGGTGCTCGATCGATCGAGCTGGTATCTCGCGGCGTTCGCGCAGGACGACTGGACGGTCGGCTCGAACCTCACGCTGAACTTCGGCGTCCGATGGGAAACCGACACACCCATTGTCGACGCGAACAACCGGATGAATGGCTTCGACCCGCTGGCCATCAACCCGGTCTCCGGGACGCCAGGCGTCGTGCGGTTCGCGGGCGTGGATGGCTGGCCGTCGGCTCCGTACCAGACCGACTTGAACAACTTCGCCCCCCGGTTCGGTTTCGCCTGGCGGCCCTTCGGGGGAACCCGGACCGTCATTCGCGGGGGTGGCGGCGTCTTCTACGCGCACCCGTTCGACCACGGCGCGCCCAGCTCGGCGTCTCTCGGCTTCGAGCAATCAGCGACCCTCGCAACCCCCGACAACGGGTTGACCGCCCCGTTCTTCCTGAAGGACGGTGTCCCGTCATTCACCGCGGGGACGGCCGTGCGCAATGCAGGCTTCGGCGCCGTGCCTCTCGGCCGTCCGACGACGACCGCGGTCACCTTCTTCGATCGAAATCGCAAGACCGGCTACGCCCGGCAGTTCAACGTCGGGCTGCAGCAGGAGCTGGCCGGCCGGATAGTCGCCGAGGTCGCCTATATCGGCAACCTGTCTCGCAACCTGGCCGGCCCGAACCTGTCGATCAATCAGATTGCGCCCGACCGGCTGCGTCCCGGCGTCACGCAGCAGGATCGCCCGTTTCCGCAGTTCGCCAACGTGTCGCTCCTGCTGCCGGCGATCGGACGCTCCGACTATCACGCCGCTACCGCACGGCTGGAGAAGCGTTTTTCGCGGGGGTTCAGCTTCCTGACGACGTACACCTATTCAAGGTTCCTCAACGACACCGACGAGGGGGGCGGCGACGTCGGAGATGTCGGCGTCTACTCGGACTTCTACAACCGTGCGGCCGATTACGGGCCGTCCGGCAACGATATCCGCCACCGTCTCACCGTCAGCGGCGTCTACGAGCTGCCGATCGGGCCGGGCAAGCGGTTTCTCCCTGGGCACTGGCTGGGACAGGTCGTCGGGGGATGGTCGGTCGGCCTGCTGGGGACGCTGCAGACGGGTGCGCCGTTTTCGGTGCTGACGCAGACCAACACCACCAACGCATTCTCGGCCGGTGGGCTTCGCGCGGATGTGGCAGGCAATCCGGCCCTGCCCTCGAGCGACCGTAGGCTGAACCGCTGGTTCAATACCGACGCATTCGCGCAGCCCGCGCCCTTCATGTTCGGGAACAGCCGGCGGGGGCTCCTGCGCGGCGACGGCGTCGTCAACGCCGACCTGTCGCTGGCGAAGAACGTGTCCCTCGGAGGGGCGCGTTCCCTGCAGCTGCGGGTCGAGCTGTTCAACGCCTTCAACCATGCGAACTTCGATCTGCCCGGGCACACGTTCGGTGCGCCGGACTTCGGCATCGTCTCGAATGCCGCCGGCGGCCGCACGATTCAGCTGGGGCTGCGCGGGGT
>JBKJRJ010000056.1:0-14760 GCA_046594705.1 Vicinamibacterales bacterium | reverse complement strand
AAGGAGCCCGAGCTCGCGGCGGCCTTCGCCAGGCGCTTCCCCGGTGCCGCCCTGGCCCGGTCGGAGCGGGAGATCCTCGAAGACCCGTCGATCCAGCTGGTCGTCAGCGCGGCCATCCCGAATGAGCGCGCGGCGCTCGGCCTCGAGGTGATGCGCCACGGCAAGGACTTCATGGTCGACAAGCCGGGTGCGACGACGCTGGAGCAGCTCACGGCCGTGCGGCGGACCCAGGCCGAGACCAGGCGCCTGTACTCGGTGCTGATCGAGCGTCACGAGTCGAAGTCCACGCAGAAAGCCGGCGAGCTCGTGAAGGCCGGCGCGATCGGCACGGTGATTCAGACGCTCGCCACGGCCCCGCACCGCTTGTCACCCGCCACCCGGCCCGCCTGGTTCTTCGAGCGCGCGCGCTACGGCGGCATCCTGTGCGATCTCGCGTCGCACCACGTCGATCAATTCGTGTTCTTCACGGGGTCCTCGCGCGCCGACGTCGTCGCCTCGCAGGTCGGCAACCTGCACCACCCGCAGTATCCCGGCCTCGAGGATTTTGGCGACGTGATGTTGCGCGGCGACGGCGGCGCCGGCTACATCCGCGCCGACTGGTTCACGCCGGGCGGCCTCAGCGCGTTCGGCGACGGACGGCTCACGATCCTTGGCACGGACGGCTATCTCGAGATCCGGAAGAGCGTCGATATCGCGGGACGCCCAGGCGGCAACCACCTGTTCCTGGTCGATCACAAGGGCCCGCAGTACATCGACTGCAGCGCCGTGCCGCTGCCCTACGGCGAGCGCCTGGTGGACGACGTCGTGAACCGGACGCAGACGGCGGACGATCAGGCGCGAACGTTTCTCGCGATGGAGCTCGCGCTCCGGGCCGAGCGCGATGCGCAGCGCATCACGGCCCGGTAGGGTGGACTAGGCGACCTTCCGCAGCTTGGTGACCCGTCCGACCTCCACCCATTCGACGACGAAGATGTTGCCGTCGCGATCGAAGCACGCGCCGTGCGGGCAGATGAACTGGCCGGGAATGAACTGATCGCGCGGCTTGCCGCGCAGCGGATAGCTCGCGCTGGCCGGGTTCGAGTCACCCAGGTGGGCGACGATCTGGTTGGCGCGGTCCATCAGCGTGACGCGGCCATGCAGGTCGGGGATCACGACGAGGCCGTTCTGTTCGTGGAAATGGCACGGCAGCCGGAAGCCGGGCACGAAGTCGATGTGCCGGCCGTCGAGCGTGAACCGCTGGAGGCGGTTGTTCCGGCGGTCGGCAACGACCAGCACGGGCGTGGCGCCGCGGGTGTCGATCCAGATCCCGTGCGGCTCGTTGAGCTGCCCGGCGGCCGCCCCTTTGCCGCCGAAGGTGCGAATGTGCTCCGCCCTGGCGTTGTACTGGTTGATGAAAGACGACCCGTAGCCGTCGCCGACGTAGATGTCGCCACTCGGCGCAATCGCCACGTTGGTCGGGTTGTAGCGTGGCGTCGCGCCGCCCTCCTGGGGCTGGTATTGCGGCACGTCCGGCGGACCCTGGATCCTCCAGACGACCTCCCCCGCCAGTGTCGTCTTGAGGACCACCGCCTGCATCTGTGGCTGCGGCGTCAGCCGCGGATTGGTCGCATTGACCGTGAGATAGAGGAACTCGTCGCGTCCTTCCCTCCGGATGTGCAGGCCGTGGGCCACGCCGCGAAACTCCTTGCCCCACGACCGAACGAAACGCCCAGTCTCGTCGAACACCACCATCGAGTCCGGCGTCTCGCTGTCGGCGTAGACCGTGTGATGGACGTAGATGCGTCCCTGCGAGTCCTGCACGACGCCGTGCGTATTGCCGTACTTCAGCGAGGCGGGGAGTGTCCCCCAGTCGTGGACCGCCTCGTAGGTGTGAACCCCCTGCCCCATGATCGGCAGCCTGGTGCCGGCCTTGTCCTGCATGCCGAGCAGCAGCGGAGCGACGATCGGGGCCGCGGCCGCGGCGGCGAGAAACTCGCGACGAGTGGTTGTCATGGGTGCCTGCCGTTCAGCTAAAGAGATCGGTAATGGCCTGGCCCTTGCCGTCTCGGGTGACGTAGACGGGCCGCTTCTCCACCAGGTAGGACGTGTCGGGCGCGATCCCCAGCGCGTGGTACATCGTGGCGTGCAGGTTCTCGACCGGCACCGGGTTCTCGATCGTCGTGCAGGGGCGTTGCTCGGCGGTCTTGCCGTAGACCGCGCCTTTCCGGATGCCGCCGCCGAACATCAGCACCGACCCCGCGGCCGTGAAGTGCCGGTGCATGCCGTAGTGGCGCGGCTCCGTCATCACGTTCGGCATATTGATCGCCTGGTCGCGCACCTCCTTGCCGACCTTGCCTTCGGTGATGGCGTCGCGGCCGAACTCGCTCGCCAGCACGACGAGGGTGCGGTCGAGCAAGCCGCGCTGCTCGAGATCGAGCACCAGCTGCGCGATCGGCGCGTCGATCTGCTGTTTCATGATCGCTGCCCGCTGGTGCCCGTTCTCGTGGGTATCCCAGAACAGGAACGGGATGTATTCGGTGGTGACTTCGACATACCGCGCGCCCGCTTCGATCAGGCGACGGGCCAGCAGGCAGCCCTGCCCGAAGCGCCCGGTGTTGTAGGTATCGAAGGTCTCCTTCGGCTCGAGCGACAGGTCGAACGCCTTGGCGGACGATGACCGCAGCAGCCGATCCGCCGAGTCGAGCGAGCGCACCAGCGACTCGCGCTGGAACTCCCCGCCGTAGCGGTAGACCGGCTCCTGCGCGAGCAGCTGCTCGAACAGCTGGCGGCGGCTCGCGAACCGTGCGTCGCCCAGCATCTTGAGCGGCCGCACGCTCGACGCGGCGTCGAGCGGATTCTGGATCATGAAGGGACCATGATCCGCGCCGAGAAATCCCGCCGTGTGAAACGCCTTCACGGCGGCGCTCTCGCCGCCGATCTCGAGGTTCTGTCCGATCGAGATGAAGGCCGGCACCGTTGGGTTCTTCGGCCCCAGAGTTTTCGACACCACCGCGCCGAGGTGGGGCATCGCCATTGGCTGTGGCGGGATGTAACCGGTGTGCCAGTGATACTGGTGCCGCGAGTGCAGGATGAAGCCGAGGTCCGCCGCATTGAAGGTGCGGATGATGGTGCCGCGGTCGATCACGCTGGCGATGCGCTCGAGCCCTGTGGTGAACTTGATGTGGTCCACCGCGGTATCGATCGCCGGGAAGGTGCTCAGCACCTGTTCGACCTGCACGCCAGGCGCGAACGGGGTGTACTTCTTCGGATCGAAGGTCTCGGTTTGCGCCATGCCGCCCGCCATCCACAACACGATGACGGCATCCGCGGTGGCCGCGCGCTCAGCCGCGCGCACCAGCTGCGGTTCGCGGCCGACGAGCGCCGCGAGCGCCGCGCCCGCGGTCGTGCCCATGAAACCGCGCCGGCTGATCCGCGAGCTGATGTGACGTTCTTCAGGAGTCATGGTGTTTCGCATGTCAATAAATCAGCTGGAATTCTGGCTTCATCAGCACCGCCCACAGCAGGTCCGCAAGGCCCTGCACGGAAGGACGGCCTGGACGTAGCGGGTCGCGCAGCGCCGCTTCGGCCAGCGCGCGCTCCTGCGGCAGCGGCGCGCGGGACAACGCATACCAGAAGATCCGATCGACGGCATCGGCGGCGGTCGCTGGTGGCGCCGGCGCCGGCATCGGGGTGCCGGGCGCGACCGGCACGAGCTGATCCATGTCGGGTTCGGCGTCGAACACGAAGAATCGGATCTGCGGCTGCAGCGTCACGCCGATGTCGGTGTTCTCGAGGCCCACCGTGCCGCGCAGCCGGGTAAATCCTCGGCCGGCGATGTCGAACACCAGCCGCGACGGCGTCCGCACCCGGAGACCAGCCCCGCCACCAGGTTGTTTGGCCGCCACGACCGCAATCGGCCCGTCGCCGCTACGCAAACCGGCGTTCTCGATCGGTTTCAACGACGACAGGGCGATGGGGCCCCCGGGGCCGGCGAGCTCGACGTCCGCCCACGCGGCGAGGTTCCGCTCCGGCGCCGACGATCCTTCGTCAGCCACAATCAGCCAGAGCCGTGACGCCTTCGAAATGTCGAGATCGAACGTGGCGGTCGTGGCGGCGCGCCCGGCGACCGACCGGGAGAACACGCTCACGGGCGCCGGCGGCAGCTCCCCCATCAGCCGTTGCGCGCCTCGCGACAGCCGCCTCGTGAGCGTCGCGCCGTTGGCCAGTTCCAAACCTTGCAGCGTGGTGGAATCGCTCACGCGCGTCGATGTCACCTGGTCGCGGATCGGCCGTCCCAGCGCCCTCGCCAGGTTCGACGCCGCGGCGCGCCATTCACGCGAGTAGGTGGCCCCCTCGCGCTGTTCGTAGACGCTCCATTCCCCCGTGATCGCGCCAATGGCGTCGGCGAACTGCTCCGCCGTGAGTCGCCGTACTTCCGGGCCGGTGAACGCGTAGCCGCGGGCCGGCAGCTCACCCGGCCGTGACACGGCCGGAAGCTGATAGGCGCGCGACGACATGATCGTCAGGATCAGGTGCTTCAGGTCGTGGCCGTGATCGACGAAATCGGCTGACAGCCAGTCGAGCAGCGCCGGGTCCCAGGGCTTGCCGTCCATCTCGTCGGGATTGGCGACGATGCCGGAGCCGAGGAGACGCTGCCAGATGCGATTCACGATGGTGCGCGACAGCCGGCCGTTGCGCGCGTCGGTGAACATCGCCGCCACGGTGGCCCGTCGCGCCTCGAGCGACGCGGACGGGGCCGGCCGGCTCAACTCCGGATAGAGAAATGCCGGCTCGGCAAACTGATTGAGCGGGCGGTCACAACGGAACAACTGCAGCCTCGCCTCCGGCGAGAAGTAGCTGGCCAGCGCGTAGGCGTCCTTCAGTTTCCAGTGGCTCACGAAGCTGTCGTGGCAGGCGTTGCACTTCAGGTTCACGCCGAGAAAGACCTGCGCGGAGTTCTGCGACGCTTGCATCCAGGGCGTGACCGCCGCGCTGGTTTCCCCTCTCCAGTTGACGCCGATCAGGAACCCGTCGGGATCCCCGGGACTCTGCGGGTTCAGCAGCTTCGCCACGAACCGGTCGTACGGCGCGTTCGACTCGAGCGACGCGCGCAGCCAGGTCGTGATGCTCTTGCGTCCCGCGCTCTCGGAGTAATAGCTGGTGCCGTCCTCGTTGCGCAGGAGGTCGTTCCAGAACGACATCCAGTGCTCCGCGTATTTCTGGTTGTCGGCGAGAAGCGTGCGCAGCAGCCGAGCCCGCTTATCCGCCGCCTGGTCGGCCAGGAAGGCCCGCAGCGCGTCGGGGGGCGGCAACAATCCCCAGGCATCGAGATAGGCACGCCGGGCGAACACGGCGTCGCCCGCCAGATCCGGCTCGTGGGTGACGCGTTTCACGAGAGACGCCGCGACCAGGCGATCGACCGGCGCCTGCCACCCGGTCCACACGGCCGCGGGGACGGCGGGACGCGCCAGCGCCAGCGGCGCGTCCCAAGGCGCCGGCGCCGGCGCCGAGGCCGGCGTCTCACGCGCGCCTTGATCGATCCACTGGCGGATCAGGACAATCTCGGACGGGGACAAGGGCTCCTCGTCCTTGGGCATCTGGGGTTCGCTCCGCCCAAGGATGCGATGCACGATCAGGCTGTCCGCGCTGCGGCCAGGGCGCAGCGCCGCGCCGTTACGGCCCCCATCCAGGATGTCGCCGTAACTCGCCAGCGACAGCCCGCCTTTCCGTTTTTCCTCGCTGTGGCATTCCAGACAGCGCTTGTCCAGGAGCGGCCGGACCTGGCGCTCGAAGTCCACGCGGGCAGCCGCCGGCCGGGCGGCGGGCCGCTGAGTGGCGGTCACTACCGCCGACAGCCAGACCAGGGTGGCCGCCGCGCCGATCAACCATGCCCGGTTTCTCATCGGCTCACTTCTCGTTCACGTCCACGATGCCGACGTCGATGAACTGCCCGCCACGGTTCTGGTGCGCATGAACCGCGAGCGTGTTCCTGCCGCTCCGCAGCGCGGCGCGGCCCGCGCCGGTCAGCGGGATGTAGGCAAAGCCGGCGTTCGAACCGGCCAGCGTCGCGACCAGCGTCCCGTTCAGGTAGACCTCGGCATCGTCATCATGAAACACCCGGAGGTGGGGCGCGGTGACCGCTCCCGCCGGCACATCCACCGCGCGGCGGAGCCAGATGTCCGCGCTCTTCCACTCGGTCCCGACGCGGGCAAACCGCGTGTCCTTCGCGCCGAATCCGGACGGCCCGGTCGGCCACGACGCATCGTCGAACCCGGGGTCGAACCAGGTGGCGGCAGGCGCGCTGGTCGAGTAGCGCCAGGTCTGCGCGGTGCGATCGGACGCCGGCACCAGGTGCGTGATGCGCGGCGACGCGCTGTAGAGACGCCGGTTGGCGGCGACCGACTCGGGCGAAAGTTTCGTCACGGCGCGGTCATACGTCATCACGCCGTTGACCTCGACTTCGACATCGGTGGTCTGCGTGTAGATGGCGGACGACAGACCGTCGGCGACGTGCAGCCGCAGTTGCACCAGCAGGTCCTGGTAGGCCTTGTTCAAATCGTCGCTGGTCGTGAAGCTGCGGTAACCCCAGTTGCCGCGATCGAGCCAGGTATGACTGTCGATCGGCAGACCCAGCCCGCCGAACTCGCCAAGCGTCGCGGCCCGCGCCTCGAGCGGCGGCATCGCCGGCCCGGGGTAGGCGTGCAGGTCCACCACGTCGCCGACGCCCATGTCGGTCCATCCGCTGGTGTTGTTGACGATGCGCGTGGAGTCGTAGGACTTGAGCCAGGCGACGGTCTTCTCGGTGGCATGCTGGCCCCACCCCTCGTTGAACGGCACCCACATGACGATCGATGGGTGATTGCGCAGTGCGTCCACGACGGCTTGCAACTCGCGCGCGAAATTCGCCTCGGCGTCGGCGCCCTTGTTGTCGGCGCTGGGCATGTCCTGCCACACCAGCATGCCGAGGCGGTCGGCATGGTAGTACCAGCGCGCCGGCTCCACCTTGACGTGTTTGCGGATCACATTGAAGCCGAGGTCTTTCGTCTTCTGGATGTCGAACGCCAGCGCCTCGTCGGTCGGCGCCGTGTAGAGGCCATCGGGCCACCAGCCCTGGTCGAGCAGACCGAACTGGAAGAGCGCCTCCCCGTTCAGGTAGAGCCGCCGGGCGCCGGCGGCGTCGGCCTTGACCGCAATGCTGCGCATGCCGAAGTAGCTGTCAACCTCGTCACCCGATTCCAGGCGCACGCGGAGGCCATACAGGAACGGGTCGGATGGCGACCACTTCCGCGCGTTCGGGAGCGGAATCGAGACGGTCGGGCCGTCGGCGGTGGCAATGACCCGGCTGCCGTCGAGTACGCTCACGATGACGCGGCCGGAGCCCTGACGGCCGCCGCTACCGACCGACACGCTGATCGTGCCGCGGTCGAGATCGGGGTCGATACGCAGGCCGGTGACGTGCCAGGCCGGCACGGATTCCAGCCAGACGGTCTGCCAGATCCCCGTGACGGCGGTGTACCAGATCCCACGCGGGCGGCGCACCTGCTTGCCTCGGGGCTGCTGCCCTGCGTCGGTCGGGTCGCGAACCCCGACCACCAGTTCCTGCGCGCCGGCGCCGGCGCGCAGGTGATCGGTGATGTCAAACGTGAACGGGTCGAAGCCGCCGCGATGGTCGCCAACGCGAGCGCCGTTGACGAAGACCTCGGCTTCCCAGTCCACCGCGCCGAAATTGAGCAGCACGCGGTTGCCGGATGGAGGTGCGGGCGCCGTAAAGGTGCGTCGGTACCACAGGCGCTGATCCGGCGCGACCCAGACGCCGGCGCCGCTCAACTGCGATTCGATGGGGAACGGCACGAGGATGCGCCCTGAAAATTCCGATGGCCGCGGCCCGCTCGCGTCAGTGATCGCGTAGCTCCAGGTGCCGTTGAGATTGGTCCACGCCTTCCGCGCCAGCTGCGGCCGCGGATACTCGGGCAGCACGCGGCCGGGTGTCACCTGTGCGGCCCAGCGGGTCTGCAGCGTCGTCGGCGGGATCGGCGACGCCGGCGGCACCGGCGCCGGCGCTTGCGGCGTGGCGGGCAACTCCCGAATCCGGATGGTCCTGAACGCGGCCTGGTCGCCGTGATCCTGGATACCGATGCGGCCCTTGCGGGCGCGCGCGTAACGCGGGTGGTCCTTGAACTTGCTCTGCGCCACCAGGCGCGTCCACTCATCGTTCCACAGCTCGTAGGAAACGATCTGCACGCCGTTCAACCAGTGTTCGACGTGGCTGCCGTTGACCAGGATGCGTGTCGTGTTCCACTGGCCCGCGGGCCTCGTCGCGTCACGGCCGGGCGGCTGCAGGTCGTAATTCGCGGCGGTCTTCTGGGTGGGCTTCAAAATCCCCGGATAGCCGGTATCGTCGATCAGCTGATATTCCGGCGCCACCATCCACATGCTGGTGTCGTCGGGATGTTCGACCACGCGATAGAACACGCCGCTATTGGCCCCTTTCCCGATCCTCCAGTCGAAGGTCAGCTCGAAGTTCTCGAATTCGCCGACCGAGACAATGTCGCCGGCCTTGTCGGCGCGGGTCAGGGCGCCGTCGACCACCGTCCACCCGGCGGGCATCGCCGCCTGCTGGTAGCCTCGCCAGCCGGCGGTGGTCCTGCCGTCGAACAGATCGATCCACGGCCCGGCGGCGGCCTGGACCCGGCGTGCCGCCACGGCACGCGCGGCGGCGGGAGCGACAAGCAGGATCGCCGACAGTCCGGAGGTCAGGATCAGCGCACGCGTGGAAAACCCCAAACGGAGTGGACGGCTCATTCCGCCTAGCCTAGACTGCAGGCGCGACGAACGCAAAACTATAATGGGCACCTATCTCGGTTTCGACGCCAGCACGCAAAGCCTGACGGCCACCCTGATCGCCATCACGGCGACGGAGCGGCGCATCCTGTTCGAGCATGTGCTCGACTTCGACCGCGAGTTCCCGGAGTACGAGACCGCCCACGGCGTACGCGCGGCGTCGGACGGGCAGACGGTGACCGCTCCGCCGCTGATGTGGGCGGCCGCGCTCGACCGCATGGCGGGCGTGCTGGCGTCCAGCGGCGTCGACCTGGCGGCCGTCCGCGCGATCACGGGCTCAGCTCAGCAGCACGGCAGTGTCTACCTGACAAAAAACGCGGCCGGGGCGCTCCGGGCGCTGGACGCGGCGCGCCCGCTGGCGGAGCAGATCGCCGGGATCTTCTCGCGGCCGGTTGCTCCCATCTGGATGGACTGCAGCACCGCCGCCGAGTGCGCCAGCCTGACCGACGCGATGGGCGGTGACGCCGCGCTGGCGCGCCTGACGGGTTCGCGCGCCTACGAGCGATTCACCGCGGCGCAGATCCGCAAGTTCGCCGTCACCGACGCCGCGGGTTACGACGCGACGGACCGGATACACCTGGTCAGCTCGTTCATGGCGTCGCTGCTGGCGGGCCGTCATGCGCCGCTCGAGCCCGGGGATGCGTCGGGCACGAACCTGATGGATCTCGCGCGCCGCCGGTGGTCGCCCCAGGCGCTGGAGGCGACGGCCCCAGGGCTGGCAGGCCGGCTGCCGCCCATTCACGATTCGTGGTCCGTCACCGGCTCGATCGCGCCGTATTGGCAGCGCCGCCACGGATTCGGGGCGGCGAGTGTCATCCCGTGGTCCGGCGACAACCCATCCTCGCTCGTGGGGCTGGGGCTGGTCACCCCCGGTGTCCTTGGCATCTCGCTCGGCACCAGCGATACGGTGTTCGCCCCGATTGCGCAGCCGGCGCACGATCCGGCCGGCGCGGGTCACGTCTTCGGATCGCCGGCCGGCGGCTACATGGCGCTCACCTGCTTCGCCAACGGCTCGCTGGCGCGCGAGCGCGTCCGCGACAGGCACGGACTGGACTGGGACGGCTTCTCGCACGCGTTGCGCCAGACGCCACCCGGCAACGGCGGCGCGATGATGACGCCGTGGTTCGTGCCGGAAATTACGCCGCCGGTCGCGCCCGGCGTGCGGCGCCATCAGCTCGACGAGCGTGACGGTCCGCCGATGGTGCGGGCGATCGTGGAGGCGCAGGCCATGGCGATGCGCCTCCATTCGCGCTGGTTCGCGCCCAACCCGGTCAGCATCCGCGTCACCGGCGGCGCCGCGGGGAACGCCGACATCCTGCAGGTGATCGCCGACGTCTTTGGGGTGGAGGTCGTGCGCGCCGCGCCGCGCAATGCCGCGTCGCTCGGCGCCGCGCTGCGCGCGTACCACGCAGACCGCCGCGCCGAGGGCGAACTGGTCGAGTGGGAAGATGTGGTCGCGGGCTTCACCGAGCCGGACCTGCGGATCCGGCCGACCGCCGGCGCGGCCTCGGTCTACGCGGACCTGGTGTCCGCCTACGAGACGTTCAGCGCGTGATCGGCTCGTCGCGGCGGATGGCACCCGGCGAGCGCCCGCGGTGGATGAGCCGCTCCCTGCGCGTCAGCAATTCAACATGATAAGCTGGCCGGCCGACCATGTTGAACGACACGCTGTATCGAATCCGCCGTATTGACGGCCTCCAGCAACTGCAGCGCCGCGGGGAAGGCGGCGCACGCGAACTGACCAGCTCGCGCCTGCGGCTGTCCGCCGGGGGCACCTGCAAGTACCAAATCGCGGCCGAGGAAACCGTGCTCGTGCTGCAGGAGGGTAGCGGCACGTTCGCGACCACCGACGAGTCGTGGCCCCTGTCGCGGACCAACGTGTTCGACGAGCGCGCCAGCGCCCTCTACCTGCCGCCAGGCGTCCCCCTCACCGTCACGGCCGAGACGCCGCTCGAGGCCATCCTGTTCTCCACGCCGGCCCCGGCCGGCGGCCAGGCCACCGTGATGCGCCCGGAGGGCGTCGAGGTGAACGCCCGCGGCAAGGGGAACTACGCGCGTGACGTGGCGAACGTGTTCGTCACCGACTCCACGGTGAAACGCCTGATGATCGGCGAGACCATCAACCCGCCCGGCAACTGGAGCAGCTACCCGCCCCACAAGCACGACGGGCGCGACGGCGAGCCGGTGCTCGAAGAGGTCTACTACTACCGCATCTCGCCACCGCAGGGCTTCGGCCAGCAGATGCTCTACACGACCGACGGCGAATCGACCACCCACACCGTCAAGGACGGCGACGCGGTCCTGCTGCCCTACGGGTATCACCCGGTCGCCGCGCCCCCGGGCTACAAGCTCTACTACCTCTGGGCGATGGCAGGTGTGGAGCGCAAGCTCGCGCTCCACGAGGATCCGGCGCACACCTGGCTCCACCAGAGCTGACGGCGGACCGGGCGGAGGCAGGGCCGGGATGGGACAGAGTCGTCGCGAATCCACCGTTCAAAGCATCCAGCATCTCGGCGTGGTTGCGGTCATCCGCATGCGCGACGCCGGCAGGCTGCGGGCCGTGGTGGATGCGATCGCGGAAGGCGGCGTTCGGGCGATCGAGGTCACGATGACAGTACCCGGCGCGGTCTCCCTCATTGCCACGCTCTCCGCGTCGCTGCCCTCCACCATCGTGCTCGGGGCGGGGACCGTCATCGACGCGGCCACGGCGCGCGCGGTGATCGACGCCGGTGCCCGGTTCGTCGTCGGGCCGGTGTTCCGCCGGGAGGTCATCGATGCCTGCCACGCCAGTGACGTGGTCGCCGCCCCCGGGTGCTTCTCCCCCACCGAGATCCTCGACGCCCACGAGTACGGCGCCGACATCATCAAGATCTTCCCGGCCACCGGCCTCGGTCCCTCCTACGTGAAGGATGTCCGCGCGCCGATGCCGCAGCTGCGCCTGATGCCGACCGGCGGCGTGACGCTCGACAACGCGGGCGAGTGGATCCGCGCCGGCGCCATCGCGGTGGGCGTCGGCTCGGCGCTCCTCGACACCACAGCCATCGACGAGGGCCGGTTCGACGTCCTCGTCCAGAACGCGCGCCGCATCGTCGCGAGCGTCGCCTCCGCACGGTGATGATGTCCACCCGGCCCGCGCGCGTGGTGTCGTTCGGTGAAATCATGCTCCGGCTCAGCCCGCCGGGATTCGAGCGCCTGTTCCAGTCGCCGCTGCTGTCGGCGACGTTCGGCGGCGGCGAAGCGAATGTGGCGGTGAGCCTCGCGCAGTTTGGGCTCGACAGCCATTACGTGACGCGCCTGCCTGCGCATGCGATCGGGGACTCGGCGCTGCGGGCGCTGCGCGCCGAAGGGGTGCGAACGGATCATGTGTCGCGCGGCGGCAGCCGCGTCGGCATCTACTTCGCGGAGACCGGCGCCAGCCAGCGCGCCTCGACCGTGATCTACGATCGCGCGCACTCGGCGATCAGCGAGATGCCCGCCGACGCGGTGCGTTGGGACGAGGTGTTCGACGGCGCGGCCTGGTTCCACGTCAGCGGCATCACCCCGGCGCTCGGCGAGCGCGCCGCGGCGGCCACCACCGCGGCGGTCGGCGCGGCACGGCGCGCCGGCGCCCGCGTCAGCGTCGATTTGAACTTCCGCAAGAAGCTGTGGACGGAGGCGCAGGCGCAGGCCGTGATGCGCCCCCTCATGCGCGACATCGATGTCGTGATCGCGAACGAGGAAGACCTGCAGGCCGTCCTCGGCGTTCACGTCAAGGGGGCCGACGTCACGAGCGGCGTGCTGGACATCGCCGCCTACCGCGAGGCCGCTGAAACGGTGACGCGCACGCTCGGTCCGTCAGTGGTCGCCATTACCCTGCGCGAGAGCGTCTCGGCCAGCGACAACGGCTGGAGCGCCGTGCTCTGGGACGGCTCCACCGGGACCCTGCACGAGAGCCAGCGCTACACCGTGCGCCTGGTCGACCGGATCGGCGGCGGCGACAGCTTCGCCGCCGGCCTGATTTACGGCCTCGTCACCGGCCGCCCGCACGCCGACGCCCTGCGCTTCGCGGTCGCCGCGAGCGCGCTGAAGCAGACCATCCCCGGTGATTTCAACCGGGTCTCGGTCGCCGAAGTGGACGCACTGGCCAAGGGTGACGCGTCGGGCAGGGTGCAGCGGTAGTGGGTAGTTAACTACCTCACAAACACGTTCGGCATCAGCGCGAGCGGTTCGCCCCGCCGGAAGACCTGGAGCGGCGCCGCGAGCGCCTGGAAGACCTTCGGATCGCCGAGCCCCAGCAGCGAGGCGAGTGACGAGGCGCCGCTCGAGTTGCCCAGCGGATCGCTGAGCAGGTCGTAGAACGACTTCTTCGGCGGGTAGATGACCAGTTCGACCTCGGCGTCCTGCGCGATCTTGGCCCGCTGCTTCGCCAGCGCCACAGCGCGGTCGAGGCCGCCGAGCTCGTCGACCAGACCGATCTCCTTGGCCTGCCGCCCCGTCCAGACCCGCCCCTGGGCAATCGCGTCGATCCGTTCCGGTGTGGTGTTGCGTCCCTGCGCCGCCTTCTCGACGAACGTATCGTAGGTGGCCTGCATGTTCTCCACCATCCGCGCGCGCTCGTCCGGCGAGAACGGCCGCACCGGGGAATACATGCCGGCGTATTTCCCCTGCGCGACCCCCTCCATGTTCATGCCCAGCTTCTTGAGGGTGCCGTCGATCACGAACTTCGTGAGGACCACGCCGATCGAGCCGGTCAGGGTGGCCGGCTCGGCGACGATGGCATGGGCCGGCATCGAGATGTAGTACCCGCCGGACGCCGCCACGTCCGACATCGACGCAATCAAGGGCTTCTGATTCTTCGTGAGCAGCACCTCGCGCCAGATCACGTCTGAGGCGAGCGCCGATCCGCCGGGGCTGTCGACGCGCAGGACGATGGCCTTCACCGAGCTGTCACCGCGCGCCTTGCGCAGATACTCGACCAGCGTCTCCGAGCCCGCGACCTGGCCGCCCGTGGTGCCGTAGGTGCTCTTCCCCGAGGCAATGATCCCGGTCGCGTAAATCACCGCGATTTTCGGGCCGCGGTTCAGCCCGAGGCTGCCGGCGCTCACTTGCCGGTATTCGTTCATGTCGACGTAGCGGACCTTCCCGGACCCGAGCTTCACCTTGTCGTCCAGCTCGTCCTCGTAGGCGAGGTCGTCGATCAGGCCCGCGCGAAGCGCGTCCTCCGGCAGGAACGGGCCGTGATCGATCAGCGTCCTGACGTCGGCTTCGCTCTTCTTGCGGCCTTCGGCGATCCCGCGCACGAGCTGCTCGAACAGGTCAGTGTTCAGCGACTCGGCCATCTCGCGGTGCGCCGGCGTGTAGGTGTGCTCCGTCAGTGTGTTCGAGGCGGTCTTGTATTCGCCGATGTGGAGGGCATCGGGATAGGCGCCGATCTTGTCCAGCGTGCCGCGCAGGAACAGCTCGTAACTGGCCATGCCGGTGAGGTCCAGGCTGGCGGTGGGCATCAGGAACACCTTGTCGCAGGCGGTGGCCAGGTAGAACTCCTGCTCGCCGCCGTACTCGAGGTACGCGATCACCGGCTTGCCCGACAGCCGGAAATCGGTCAGCGCGTCGCGCACTTCCTGCACCTTGGCCCAGAGGGCCGCCGACCCGGTCGGTTTGACGATGATGCTGGTGATGCGCTTGTCGGCCTTCGCCTTGCGGATCGTCTCGACGATGCCGCGGACCGTCGGCGCCCCTTCGAAAAACGGACCGAGCATGCCGCCCGGATCCATCTCGTTCAGGTTGCCGCCGAGCCGCAGCACGAGCGTCGAGTTTTTGGTGACCTGCGGCTCGCGTCCCACCGCGCTGAAGATCAGCAGCATGCCGATCGCCGAGATGGACATGGCAAACAGGATCAGGAGGATGACAACCCACACACCGCGTCGAACAGCCATCCCGCTAGTGTACGACAGGAGGAAG
>JBKJRJ010000295.1:0-2796 GCA_046594705.1 Vicinamibacterales bacterium | reverse complement strand
CTCTCGTCGTGGCCCAGCGCGATCCCGACGATGCGCGCGGTGGTGTGCCTGGTGATCCAGACGGCGGGGTGCGGCTGCTTGAACCGCACGCTCGGCGAGGTCTCCGCCAGCACCTCGATTGCCGCCGTGCCGGGCGGAATCTTGTCCGCTTCCGCGTTCACGTAATAGAGCTCGTCCTCGACCTCGAACGACGCCGGCACGCCCTTCATCACCGGATGATCCGGCTTCACGGCATTGACCGAGAATTTAGCGATGCGGTCGTGACCGCGCGACCCGCCCCCGACAATGGCCGCGTTCAGCTCCGGCCATTGGGCGAAGCCGTACCACGTGCCGGGGTGCAGCATGACGAGACCTTTGCCGGCCGCGGCAAAATCGAACAGCGCCTTGCGATAGGCGGGCGTGTCGAAGAACTGGCGATTGACGCTGATGACGGCGACGTCGGCCTTCCCGATTTCCGCGGCCGCCTGGTCGCGATCCTCTGTGTAGTTCACGCTGAATCCGGCAGGCGCGAGGGTCGCGCTGTCGGTTCCGCCGAAGAAACGCCCGAAATCGTGCGAGCTGCCGCCGCCGATGATGAGCACCTTCGTCTTGCCGGCCGCCCAGACGATCGGCTTGGTTTCGGGCAGGGGAGCATCCCCTCGTCCGCCCTCTTTCGGCGTCGCGCTCGCTGACTGCGCCTGACTCGCCGGAGCGGGGGCACCGGATCCGGGGTCTGGGGTCCGGGATACTTCCCTCGACAGGTTCGGGACGCCCTGAGCTTGCCGAAGGGCAGGTCGTCCCGCGACAGGCTCCGCGCCAGCGGTGATGGCGACGGTGGCAGGGACGATGTCGGAGTCGAAGCTCTCCAGCACGATCTTCGAGAGCGCCCCCTTCTTTCCGAGGTTCAACGCAAAGTAGCGGAGCTGCCCCCGGCGAACGAAGTCGCCGGCGTCGGTGCTGAGCGGCACTTCCGCCCGGACGAAGGTGTCGGCGAAGTGCTCACCGTTCTTGAGCACGTGCTCCTCGCTCGTCCCGTCAGCAAAAAAGACGCCGACCTTCATCGCGGGCGTGCCGCGCGTGGTGTCGCCGCCCGATGGCCAGGCCCACCCGCCGACGCCGCCGAGAAAATGCAGGCTTGCCGCTGTGACCGTCGTCGGGATTTCGACGCGCTGCGGGAAATCATCCGAGAGATTCCCGCGGCCGGGCCCACCCTTCAACGCGATCAGGTTTGCGCCGCTCGCGGACCTCGCAGGGTCCATCACGAAGAACGGCACGCCGGCCACGGACACGTCCCCGAACTTGTGCAGCGTGACTGTTTCGTCGCGTTCCTCTTCGCGGCGGAAGCCGCGGCGGCTGTCCGCCGTGTAGGCGGTACGCAGATTGACGAGGCGGAACTTCTGGTCGTTCCCATCGCCGGCGAGGAACGCGAGGATGTCGCGCAGCACTCCGGCGCCCAGCGCCTCGAGCCCCTCGGGCATGAGCGAGCGGCGGGTATTCTCGCGCGTCGCGATGTCTTCCTTCTTGATCTCCACGTCGCCGGTCGCACTGCGCAGCGTGAGGCTCGCGGCGTTTTCGCTCGCAATCACGCCGGCGAGCGTCTCCCCCTTACGCGTGGTGACGTTCCACTGCCAGAAGCCGGGGTCGACTTCGCGGTTGGGATCGATGATGTGGGCCAGCAGCTCGGCGCGGCCGTGTGCGCCCATGCCGTCCAGCGGTGGCCCGGCCTGGCTCTTGCCAAGGTTCCCCAGCTTGTGGCAACTCGAGCATGCACCCGTGAAAAGCACCTTGCCCAGCGCACCGTCGCCAGGCTTCTCGATCTCCGGAAGCAGCGCCGCGACGATGTCGCCCTTTGCCTTCGCGGCCGGCGAGAGCGCGTCGAGCAGCGCGGCGGCCTGCAGCGCCACCTGCCGGTTCGGATGCGTGCGCAGCCGCGCCACGTTGGCGGGCCCGAGGTTGGCCGGCGTGACTGTCCCGGCTTTCATGGCGGCCAGCAACGCGAGCGAGGCGTCCGGACGCTTCAGGATCTGATCGAACAGCGCAGTCGAGTTGGTGGGCGCCAGCGCCGCGATCATCACGGCATCCGCATCGCTGCCGGCCGTCTCGCCGAGCGCGGCGATCAGGCGGCCTCTGAGCGACGCCGAGACAGCGGGGTCGGACAACATCGGCCCGATAGCGTAGAGCACGTCCGGCCGCCGGGCGGGAACCGCAAGCAGGCTGGCGGCGATGTCAGCACGGCGCTCGTCGCTCGCGGGGTTGACAAAATCGCGGAGCATGAGCATGCCGTGGAGGTCGGCCTTGGCGCGCAGCACACCGGCCTTGTCCCACTTCACCACGATCGGAAGCGCGGCGGCGGTCATCGCCGGATCGTCGAGCAGCCTCCGCAGGGCATCCGTCGTCGGGGCGGTTGAATTCAGGGCGATCGCGCCCCCTTCCATCCGGGCGACGGCTCGGACGATGTTCGTCTTGAGCGTCACCGCGGCGGGTCCGGCCCCGGCGGCGGCAATCAGCAGCCGCTCGGCATGATCGGGTAACGCAGCCGGCACCACCGCCGCGACGAACTCGGCCAACGCCTGCGGCCGGTCATACGTCAGTGCCTCGGCCACGAAGGCAGGCGCCTGCTCGGTTGCCGCGGCGACCAGCGCCGATCGCGTCCAGTTGTCGGTGGCCGCCGCGAAGGCGTCGAGCACAACCTTGCGCTGGGCGGGCGTCGCCGCGGCGCGCGCCTGCTCGTAGAGCTCGAGCGCCTTGCTCCCCTTGGGCTTCCTGATCTGCGCGAGGCGCGGGTCCGACGCGTAGTTCTCCTGCGCCAGCCGCCAC
>JBKJRJ010000252.1:0-3268 GCA_046594705.1 Vicinamibacterales bacterium | reverse complement strand
CCGGTAGAGCCCCGCGGTCGCCTCGGGCCGCCCGCGCGACGTGAACTCCTTGCCGTACAAGAACGTCATGACGCGCAGGTACTCGGCGCGAAGCATCGCGCGCCGGTCACGCCCCGACGTGGCGTCGGCGAGCAGAGCGCGGAAGTAGGCGAGACGTGGATCCCTGTCAGGCGAGTCGAGGGCCTTGAGAAAGGCGTTGACGCGCGCGTCGACTGGGGGCGGAAGGAGGCCTCTCGAGTCGCCCCGCCCGGCCGGGACAGGCACGGCGCCGCTTTTGCGGCTTTCGAAGAGCTCCCTGGCGCTGAGGGCGGGCTCGATCGGAGGCAGCCGGGTGAAGCGGGTCGACTGAAGCACGTAGTGGATCAGGTGCTCCATGTCGCCGCCGCGGACGCGCTCTCGGGCATCGGTCGAGAGCGCCGCGATGCGGGTGTCAAAGGTGGAGGCGGTGAGACCGGACTGTTCGAAGCGGGCCTGGACGCCGCGCGGCAGGTCCGTCCAGGTAATCGATCGCGCCGCCGCCGCGGAAGTGCGCTGGGGCGCGGCAGAGACCAGGACGGCGAGGCCGACCGTCGCGATGGAGAGAACTGCGACCGTGCGCAACGCGACGGGCTCAGGGATCCAGGATCCGGGGCCCGGGATCCGGGATCCGACGTTCGGACCACAGACCCCGGAGCCCCGACAACCGGGTGTTGCTAGAAGATCAATCGGAACCCCAGCTGCACGAAGCGCTGGAAGCCCGACTGGCCGGTGGAGTTGCGGTTGATGCGCCCGAAGTCCGCCGACGAGGTGTCCTGGTTGTACTGACGCTCGTCGTACATCGGGGTGTTGAGAAGATTGAACGCCTCGAGACGCACCTGGAACCGGACGCGATTGGTGATGGCCGCCGTTTTCGAGAAGTTCACGTCGAGCGAAAACAGCCCGGGCCGGCGGAACTCGTCGTAGCGGTTCATCGCGGTGCGACGCTGGAAGGCCTCGCGAATCAGGAAGAAGGGCTCGGTGCAACCGTACGCCGTCGAGACCGACAACAGATCGTAATTGCCGGTGGTCGCGTTGCGCTGGCCGATGCACGGCTTCACGCCGTAGATGAACTGTCCAGCCTTCTTGCCGGTCAGCGCGATCTGGTCGCGGCTGACGCCTGGCGCCAAATCGACGTTACCGGGCAGATCCCACGGCTGGCCGGACTGGTAGATCATCGCCGGGGCCACCGACCAGCCGCCAAGGAGATACCCCTTGAGGCTGCGCTCGTTGCGGAACCAGGGCAATTCGTAGACGCCAGACGCGGTGATGCGGTGCTTGCGTTGAGAGAAGTAGGGCCCCCGGTTCAAACGACCCGCGACCGCGTCGACGAAGCCCCCGGTCTCAGTCCACCGCGGCACGTAGGTGTAGCTGGCGTTGATGGTGACCCCCTTCGACCAGCGCTTGTTCGCCACGAACTGGGCCGAGTCGTAGACCAATTTGCCGATGTTGTTCTGGTTCCTGGTGAAGCCGCCGAACGCCGGGAACGGGCGATTCAGTTCGAACCGGGAGAGCGTCGGGTTGGTGAACCGGTTCGTGCCCTCGAAGCCGGCGACGCCGAAGAACGGGTTCGGGAGCAGCTGGTCGCAGAGCGTGCGGCTGCCACCCTTGGTGACGTCGCACTGCGCCTGGAACGCCGCCGACGGTTCGTTGTAGGCGCCGAAACCACCTTCCAGGTCATAGCTGCGACTTCCGGCATAGGTGGCCTCGAGGGAAAGTTTCCACGGCAGCTCGCGCTGCACGCCCGCGGAGAACTGGTGGACGTTCGGCACGACGAAGTTGGGGTTCGAGAAGGTCGGGCCGCGGCCGAGGAAGGTCTCGGGGCCCCGGGAGCTCCCGGGCGGCGTCTGGATCCCGTTGGGCCAGGGGTTTGACAGCAGGTAGGTCGGCGTACGGCCGCCGTCAAGCGACGAGATCACGTCCGTACTCAGGCTGAACCCGGCGTTGTTGCCCTGACCAGTCGGGTTGAGGAAGTACTTCCCGTAACCGGCGCGGAGCACGGTCTTGTCGTTGATCGAATACGCCATGCCGACGCGTGCCTGCCAGTTGTTCTTGTCGAGCTTCCACGGTCGATCCGGAGCGCCGTTCACGCCGGCGAACCTGATGCCACCCAGGACCTGCTGACCGACGCGCGCCGACACCGGATTGACGACGGCCGGGTCGAACGCGTAATTCAGCATGTTGTTCTCTTCCGTCACGGAACCGTTGATGTCCCAGCGGAAGCCGAGGTTCAGCGTCAGCTTGTTGTTGACGCGCCAGTCGTCCTGGACCCAGGGCGCGACGAAGAGCCACTGGTAGTGCGGCTTCGGGTTGACGTCGACGTTGCCGTTGTTAATCGCGCCCAGCAGGAACGACGCGAACGCGCTGCCCTCGAGCGCGCTGGTGCTGTTCAGCGTGCTGCGCGTGAACCCACGCTCGAACCGGAGGAAGCCGCCCGAGTTGTTGTAGTTCTCGTTGAAGACGTTGGTCGATCGGATGTCGAGACCGCTGCGGATGTTGTGCTTGCCGCGGTTCAGCGACACGTTCGGCTGCAGCGAGTAGTTCTTGTTCCGGTTCGGGGCCGAGCCGCGCGACAGGGTCGCGAACTGGTCCAACTGGATGACCGGGAAGATGCCGCCAATCTCTTTGCTGGGGAACTGGTTGACGAGGCTCGCGGGCCAGAACGCCGTCGAGTCGTAACCGATCGCGTCGACGGAATAGCTCCACTCCAGGAAATAGGTGTAGCTGGCGCGCACATTGAAGACCGTGCCGGGCCCGAAGATGTGCACCCAATCGCCGACCAGCGCGCGGTTGGCGCGCCAGAGCGGAAGCTGGCCGGCCTGGGCGGGACCGCTGCGGATGGCGTTCCCTCGGTTGCCGATCTCGTTCCGCTTGTTCTCGCCCCACCGGAAGAAGGCCCGGTCGTTGGCGCCGAAGTTGTGGTCCACCTTCCCGACCCAGTTCCAGAACAGGTCCTTGTTGAAGTGCTCGGCGTACTGCAGGTTCTGCTGCCAGGGGGCGACCCCCGCCGTGGTGCCGTTCGGATCCGGGTAGTACGGCAGGAACGCCTTGGCCGTCGGCGAGATGCGATCGGCGGGAATCCGGTTGCCTGGGAACGGATCGCGCGTGTACACGCCGTTGACGTCGCGGCCGGTCGTGGGGTCGTAGATGGTGATGAGACGCCCCGAGCTGTCGACGAGGCCGCTGAAGTCGCCGTTCTTCATCGCCGCCGTCGGCACCGTGCTGAACAGCGGGTTGGGCGTGCCCTCCCGGT
>JBKJRJ010000131.1:0-6054 GCA_046594705.1 Vicinamibacterales bacterium | reverse complement strand
GTTGCCGCGGA
The DNA here is from genome assembly GCA_046594705.1 of Vicinamibacterales bacterium. Classification (GTDB taxonomy): domain Bacteria; phylum Acidobacteriota; class Vicinamibacteria; order Vicinamibacterales; family 2-12-FULL-66-21; genus JAICSD01. Next base: position 6,043 of record JBKJRJ010000131.1, on the reverse strand, counting down.
TGTTGGCTTCGCCGGATCCGACATAAATCACGCTCGGATCGCTCGGCGCCACGGCGATCGATCCGATCGACGAAATGGGCTGGTCGTCGAACACCGATTTCCAGGTTGTGCCGCCGTCGGTCGATAGCCACACCCCGCCCGACGCCGTGGCCGCGTAGTAGATGTTGGGGTTGCCCGGCACACCGGCGGCCCGTGACACGCGGCCACCCGCGGCCGGACCGATGTTGCGGTACTTGAGCGCCTTGAATTCTTTGGGGGACTCGGGCTTGTCGCTCTTCGGCGCATCCTGCGCCGAGACGGACACCACGAGGGCGACGGCTACCGCCGCGGAGAGCAGATGACGTAGAAGAAGCATCCGGAAGTCTAGCGTACGCCGGGGGAGCCCCGGCCGCTACACGCGGTGACGCGCGAGGAAGGCCCGCCACCGTTGAAGCGCCGCACCGTGTTGAGCGCGTTCGACTCGATAGTGAACGTGTCACCCATCGTGAGGGCTGCGGCCGGGCTGACACGTCCACTTTCAGCGTGGCCGCGAGCCGGCGCCGAAGCGAGCGTCATCGCCACCACCACGCAAAAGAACCACTTCAGTATTGTCTCCCCATCTCGACATCCGCGCCGACGCGGGAAAGGATGACGACCAGGAACGGCGGATTGCCGTTGATCCCGACGGGCGGATCGACACGATAGCTGACGGTGGCGGTCTGATACCCGTTCTTGCTGATTCGTGACGTGAACGGCTCGCCCGTGAGGACGCGATCGACGGTGCAGGTTCCGGCGCCGATGGTGAGGCAGGTGCTGCCGGCCCGATAGCCATCGAGCACCTGGACGAGCGCCCCGGTGATGGCCGTGGTGTTGTCCTGTTCCCGCACGGTCGGAGCGAAGAAATGCAGCCAGCGCGCGGCCTGATCGGGTCCGATCAGAAACCGCGGCGGGTAGCCGGCCTCCAGGCCTTCGCTGCGAGCGTTAATCTCGGCTTCACCCGGCCGGAGAGGGACGAGCAGGCCTGGCTCCCTGAAGGCACCGACATCGGACGGCACGACTGACCATGCCGCGGATGCGGTCACCGCCCTGTTGTCGCCGTAGGCCGGGACATCGAACAAGGTCGCCGTGCAACTGACGGCCTGATTGCTGGGCTGACAGTAGAGGCTCATCCGCGGCTGCCGGTATCGATCCGCGGAAGGTCCCGTGGAGCTTCCGCCACAGGCGTGGAGGACCAGTGCGGCCGCCGCTGCGCATGCGGCGCATGCGTGAGCTGACGCCAGGGAGAAGCGCGGCCGGATCCGACGCGTCCTGGGGCAGTGTGCCATCACGGCTTCATATGCTTCTTGAACCATTCGACATCCGCCGCCTGCTGCCTCTCGATCGGCTGGGGTCATGGCGTGCGAGTCGTCTCTTACTTGGCCGGCGTCACGATGATGTTGCGGAAGTCGGCCGGGCCGTGGTCGCCCTGCAGCAGCAGCGGCCCGGGCTCCCCTTCCTTGCTGTCGAGGGCCGCGCCGGTGATCCCCGGGATCTCCTGGTCGGTGATGATGCTCTTGCCGTTCAGCACCACCGTGACGAGCCGGCCGATCAGCGTGATGTCGAACGTCTGCCAGTCACCGGGCCTCAGCGCCGCCGGCTGGTTGGGGGCGAGGAAGCCGTACACCGCGCCGAGCGCGCCAGGCGCGGTCTGGTCGCCGTCGATGTCGGCAATCTGCACTTCGTAACGGCCGCGCAGGTAGACGCCGCTGTTGCTCCCTTTGGGGTAGCGAAACTCGACGTGCAGCTTGAAGTCCTGGAACTGCCGCTCGGTGACGAGGTTGCCGCCGGATTTCTTGTTGTGCAACACCCCCTCGGACACCTCCCACTCGTTGGCGCCCATCACCTGCCATCCCGTCAGGCCGCTCGGGGCCAGCAGAGGCACCGGCGCATCCCATTGCGGCGCGGCAGTCCGGCGGAGTGACGGGGCGCGGACCCCGGTCCACTCGACCGGCTCGCCGCCGGCGAGCGTCATCGTCCCCTTCAGCCGCTCCCCATCGAGGCGCCCGTTGACGACGAGGTTGCCGTCCACCCGCTCCCACTGCGGCGGAATCGTGAAGCGCAGTTCGCCATTGTTGAACTCGACCTGCGAGATGGGGCGGGCGCTGCCGGAGGTCCCGACGAACTGCCCGACCAGCGTCTGCACGCCGGAATGCCGCACCTCGAGCCACGCGCTGCGCTCGCCGCGGGCGCTGCGCACGGTGAGATCCCAGCGTCCGATGATTGGTGGGAGGGCAGGCGCGGCCTGCGCGCCGCCAAGCCAGGCCGCCAGCAGCGTTCCCAGTATCAGATTCACTCAGACCTCCTCAGGGCTCACGAGCCGTTTGTCGTAGCCGGCCTCGACCAGCTGGTTGAACGCGTCCCACACCGGCGGCGGGATTTCCTGTTCGACCTGGAATCCCTTGGCGGGATACACGCGTATGCGCTGCAGGTCGCCGACCATGATGCTGATCACATCATCCTGGCTGAGCGTCGGATGCGAGCAGCGGCGCAGGTAGTCGTCCATCGACAGCTGGGGCGAGGTCACCATGATGTGCTTCCCCGGCCAGAGCTTCTCGAACGTCGCATAACTGCGCCGCTCCATGTAGGGCTTCTGCACGACGATGAAGGTGTCGGGATCCAGGTGCCGCTCCGCGAGCAGCGCCCGCGTCAAGATGATGTTCTCGCCGGTATTGGTCGATCGGTTCTCGATCAGGATGCGATCCGGCGGGACGCCCATGCCGACGGCGATCCGCGCGAACTGATCCGCTTCCGGTTCAGTCCAGAACCGCTTGGTGATTGTGCCGAGGCCGCCGGAGAAGATGAGCAGCGGCGCGAAACCGTCGAGAAAGAGTTGCGCCCCACGCTCGGCGACGATGGTGTCGTGGCTGCAGAGCACCAGGATGGCGTCGGCGCGCGAGACTTGGTGGCCGACCATCTGATAGTTCCAGACCGTCTCGACCAGCGTTCGGATGCGGGATTCCACGTCCCTCATCGTAACGCGACCTCCGCTCCTCGCGCGGGTTGTGCGGCCGGCGCGGTTTGGTAATGGCAGCGTTCCGTTGTGGGACACATGAGCGCACACCACCCTGCCGGGATCCCGCCGATCACGAATGTTTCTGAACAGATCGGTCAGTCTGTGACGAGAAGTGTGACGGCACCAGTCGTGCTCTGCAAGACCTATTCAGTCAGGAATTCATAAGAGGGAGTTAGTGCTCATGCGTCGTCTTCTTTCCTACACGCTCGTCCTGTTCTTCGCGACGGCCGCGCCGCTCTTCGCCCAGGGCGAACAGTCGGGCGGGCTGCGCGGACGTCTTGCGTCCTCGGACGGCCTTGCGCTGCCGGGCGCCGTCGTGACCGTGGCGTCGCCGTCGCTTCAGGGCGAGCGGTCCGCCGTGGCGGACATCAACGGCATCTACTCGATACCGGGCCTGCCCCCCGGCGATTACGTCGTGCGCGTGAGCCTGAACGGCTTCGGCGCGACCGAACGGCGCGTGGCGGTCCCCCTCGGGACCGCCATTGTCGTCGACTCCACGCTGGGCCCGGCCACGGTGCGCGAGACCGTCGACGTGGTGGCGGCGCCGCCGACCCCGATTGCCGCGCGGGCCGGTTCATTCAACCTTCGCGTCGATACCACTCGCCTCCTTCCGGTCGGCCGCAATCCGTTCTTCCTGGCCGAGCTCACGCCCGGCCTGACGGACAACACGCCGAACCAGAACCAGGTCACCATCGGCGGCGGCCTCGCCTACGACAACGTCTTCCTGATCGACGGTGTCGACGTCAACGACAATGTGTTCGGCCAGCCAAACGGACTCTTCATCGAAGAGGGCATCCAGGAGGTGCAGGTGCTGACCTCCGGCATCGGCGCCGACTACGGCCGCTTCGGCGGCGGCGTGGTGAACATCATTACGCGCAGCGGCGGCAACCTGTTCTCGGGCGCGTTCCGCACCAACCTGACCAACGCGGCGTGGAGCGCGGAAACCCCGTTCGAGCGTGGCAGAGGGACCACCCGCGCCAGCAAGTTGTCACCAACCTACGAGGCGATCGCCGGCGGCCCGGTGATGAAGAATCGGCTCTGGTTCTTCGGCGGCACGCGCGTCGAGCGCACCACCACCGCGAACCTGCTGCCACAGACCGGCGTGGCCTACGCCGGTAAGAACGACAACCGCCGCTACGAGGCGAAACTGACGGGCACGCTCACGCCCGGCCAGACGCTCCAGGGCACCTACATCGACAGCCGTACCGAGCAGTACGCGGTGTCGCACCCCAACAGCATCGACGCGCGCGCGCTGACGCACCCGCTGACCGCGAACCGCCTCGGCGTGGCGACCTGGCGCGGCGTGCTCGCCGGCCGTGCCTTCGCGACCGCGCAGTACTCGCAGAAGACCTGGCAGGTCCGTAACAACGGCGGCACCTCGTCCGACATCCACGACTCTCCGTTCCTGACGCGCGGCACCACCAGCGGCGTGCCGGCGAACCTCGAATACAGCAACCCGTACTTCGACTCGACCGACCCGGACGGCCGCCACAACCGGCAGGCGACCGCCAGCGTCTCATACCTGCTGGGCGCCCCGCTTCTGGGCAGCCACGAGCTGAAGTCGGGCCTCGAGTACTTCGTCTCCACGCGGAAGACCGGGAACTCGCAGACCTCGACCGGCTACATTTTCCAGACCGACTACCGCCTGGACGCCGCCGGCAAGCCCGCGCTCGACGCCAACGGCCGGATCATTCCGGTGTTCGCCACCGGCACCAGCCGGCTGGCCACCTGGATGCCGTCGCGCGGCGCCGCGATCGACATCACCACCACGTCGGTCTACGCGATGGATCGCTGGACCGCCGGTCCGCGGCTCACCCTCGACCTGGGCGTCCGGTTCGAACACGTCACCACCGAAGCCCAGCGCCAGACCACGTCGATCAAGGCGAGCACGTTCGTGCCGCGGCTCGGCGCGACGTATGCGCTGACCGCCGACGGGCGCACCGTGGCGTCGGCGACCTACGGGCACTACGCCGGCACCTACAACGACGTGCAGTTCGCGCGCAACAGCGCGGCGGGCAATGCCGACCGCTTCACGAGCACCTATAACGGGCCGTCGGGGGCGGGACTCGACTTCGCCGCCGCGTTCGACCCGGCGAACTACTCGACGATCTCCGGCACGTTCCCCACCGCGAACGTCTTCTTCGCGGGCGACCTCACGTCGCCGCTCACGCGTGAGACCACCGTCTCACTCGGACGCGACTTCGGCACGGGGCTGTGGGCGCGCGGCCGCGTCGTCCACCGCCGGGCGACCGACTTCGTGGAGGACTACATCACGATCGCCGGCGGCAAGACGGTGGTGACGCGCAACGGCGTCAACTTTGGCACGTTCGACAACGCGGTCTATCGCAACAGCGACCTGCCGACGCGCGAGTACGACGCCTTCGACGTGCAGTCTGGCTGGCAGGCGCGCAGGGCCTTGTCGGTGGCCGGACAGTGGACCGTGCAGGTCCGCAACCACGGCAACTTCGAAGGCGAGTCGGCCAACAGCCCGGCGGTGCCCTCGATCATCGCCGACAACCCCGAGCTCTACGTCGCGCGCGACTTCCCGATGGGACGACTGGACGATTACCAGCGCCACAAGGTTCGCGTGTGGGCCGCCTGGTCGCAGGACCTCGGTCGCGCGGGCCGGCTCGACGTCGCGCCGCTGCTCCGCTATAACTCGGCACGGACGTTCAGCTATGTCGCGCCGGTCGCGCTGTCGGCGATTCAGCTCGCCGCGAACCCGGGCTACGCGCGTCCGCCGGCCTCGCAGACGCTGTTTTTCGGTGACCGCGGGGCCGGCACCTTCGCCGGCTACGGCTTGGTGGATCTCGCCACGACCTGGACCGTTCCGGTCTGGCGCGCTGTCGCACCGTGGGTGAAGCTCGAAGTGCTGAACCTGGCGAACAACCAGAAGCCCATCAGCTGGGACACCTCGATCACCGCCCGGCTGACCGGCCCGCTCGACGCCAACGGCCTGCCCCTCGAGTACACCAAGGGCGCCAATTTCGGCAATCCGACGAGGACGACCGA
>JBKJRJ010000105.1:0-13236 GCA_046594705.1 Vicinamibacterales bacterium | reverse complement strand
CAGTTGCCCGAGCGGACGGACGAGCTCTCGTGGCTCCTGATGCGGACGACCGCGGAGCTGCTCGCCGAGCTGGAAACGTTCCGCGCGGAGCGTGCCGACTACATCGTCACCGATTCGGTCGCGCCGTGGGGGCAGTGGATCGGCGAAGCGCTCCGCCTGCCCGTGGTGACATCGGTCAGCACCTTCGCGATCAACCGCCACGTCCTGGCGTTCGCCGTCAAACACGGCGCACGGCCGAGGCGCGCCGGCCTGGTGTTCGCCAAGCTCCGTCACATCGTCAAGGCAATCGCGCTCGGGCGCCGGCTGCGGCGCAGGTACGGGGTGAAGGGACCGGGCATCACCGGCATGGTGTTCGGCCGCTCGGACTTGAACGTCGTGTATACCTCGCGCGAGTTCCAGCCCTGCGCGGACACCTTCGACGATCGCTTTCAGTTCGTCGGGGCGTCGCTCGCGGATGCGCCGGACCCCGCGCCGGCGCGGCCATGGCCGGAGGCGTCGACCGTTCCGCTGGTCTATATCTCGCTCGGGACGCTGTTCAACGCCGACGCGGCATTTTTCCGGGCGTGCGTCGACGCCTTCCGGAATGAGTCGGTGCGCGTGATCATGTCGATCGGCACCAACGTGTCAATGGCGGATCTCGGACCGCTGCCGCCCAACTTCGTCGTCGCGGCTCAGGTCCCGCAGCTCGACGTGCTGACGCGCGCATCGGTCTTCGTCACGCATGGGGGCATGAACAGTGTCTCTGAAAGCCTGTACCACGGCGTTCCCGTCGTGGTGGTTCCGCAGATGAGCGAGCAGGCGATGGTTGGAGGCCGGGCGGAGGAGCTCGGCGCCGGGATGTGTCTGAGGAAGGACCAGGCCACGCCGGAGCACCTCCGCGTGTCGGTCGGTCGCCTCCTTGGCGACGGCCGGTTCCGCCGTCAGGCTGCGGTGCTGGGCCAGGCGCTGAGGACCGCCGGCGGCGCCGCGCGCGCGGCGGAGGTGATCCGGAAATTTACGAGGGGCCGCTGTACATTTGCCGATTCCGCGAGGAGAGTCGAGGAAAGATAGCTAGGCCTTCCCTTGGCGGCGTTCACTGGTGCGCCGCGGCCAGCGACGCCTGCCTGGAGCTGGGGCCTCCAGGTGGCCGCGGGCTGCAGGCGCCCGGGCGGTGTAAGCTTCGCCGCATGAAACCCCACCTCTCACTCTCACTCCTCTTCGCCCTCGCCGCCGCCACGGCGACCACCGCGCAGTCTCCGTCGACGACGGCGATCAGGGCCGGCCTCCTGATCGATCCCGAAACAGGGACGGCGTCAGCCAGCCAGGTGATTCTCGTTCAGGCCGGGAAGATTACGGCTGTCGGCGCAGACGTGGCGATTCCGCAGGGCGCTGAAGTCATCGACCTGTCGAAGTTGACCGTGCTCCCCGGCCTGGTCGACGCGCACAACCACCTTGCCCTGACCTACAAGGCGGTTCCCGAGAACAACATCTACTACTACACCTACGTGGCGGACTCCACGCCGCTTCGCGCCATCCAGGCAGTGTCGAACGGGATCCAGATGCTGAGCGCCGGATTCACCATCGTCCGCGACATGGGGAACAACGGGAACTACGCCGACACGGCGCTGCGCGTCGGCATCGAGCAGGGCTGGATTCCGGGGCCCACGATCATCAATTCCGGAATCATCATCGGGTCCATGGGCGGCCAGTTCTTCCCGACGCCCGAGATGGCGAAGGATCACTCCATCGTCTACCCGGAGTACCTCGACGCGGACACCCCTGACGAGATCGTGAAGGCGGTGCGCCAGAACATGCTGTTTGGCGCGAAAGTGATCAAGATCTGCGCGGATTGTAAGCCGTGGGGATACTCCGTGGACGACATCAAGCTGGTCGTCAGCGAGGCCGCGAGAGCCGGGTTCAAGGTGGAAGCGCACTGCCAGACGGTGGACGGCGCGCGGCGCGCGATCGATGCCGGCGTGTGGTCGATCGCCCACGACTCGGGCATGACTGAGGAGAACCACCGGCTGATGGCACAGAAGCGCGTATGGCGCGCCGGGACGGAGACGCCGCTCTCGCTGACCGGCCACACCACCAAGGAGCGCTACGACCGCACCGTGAAGATGCTGAAAAATGCGTTCGACCTGCGGGTGCCGCTGACCTTTTCGACCGACGCCGACTACTGGGTCGAGGGCAAGACACGCGGCCAGGTCGCGATCGAGTTCATCGAGACGTGGAAGGCCGCGGGCATTCCGGCGCCCGACATTCTGCGAGCCATGACGACAAACGGCTACCGCGTGAGCGAGACCGAGAAGGTCCGCGGCCCGATCAAGGTGGGTTTGGCGGCAGATCTGATCGCCGTCGAGGGCAACCCGCTCGAAAGCATCGACGCGCTGCGGCGCGTCACCTTCGTGATGAAGGACGGCATCGTCTTCAAGCGGGACGGCGTCGTCACGCCCGAGAAGTTCTTCAACCCCGGCCCGGTGAACGGGTGGCGTATCCGCTGAGTGGGGATTCGTTCAGGCCGGGCAGGCCGGCCCGACGGTCGCGCGGATCTTTTCCGCCACGCCCGCCGTGCCGTAGAAACCGACGGCCGTGCTACCGCGGATGCTGGCTGAGTCGGGCTCGCGGCCACCTGCGCTTCGTTCGACTACCGGGGGCGCGCGTTCAGCCCCGCCGTGATGACCTCGATGATCCGATCGACGTCGTAGACGCACCCCGCCCACGTGCCGCCGCTCGCCGCCTGCAAGGCCGCCCAGAGGCGCGTGTCGTCTGGCAGGTCCGGGTGCGCGCGGAGATCGGGATGTGGAGCACGCTCCGCCAGCAGACGCCCGGCCTGGTCCGCGTCAAGATCCCGTCCGCCGGCGGCGACCAGATTCACGCGGCCGGTCAGCGCGCGCCGGTCGATCACGATCTCGATGACGTCGCCGTCCACGAGCTTGGCGATCGGTCCGCCCGCCAGCGCCTCGGGCCCGACGTGGCCGATGCACGCGCCGGTGGACACACCGGAGAACCGCGCGTCGGTGACGATGGCGACCCGCTCGCCCCACGGTAAATATTTGAGGGCGGAGGTGAGCTGATAGGTTTCCTCCATGCCCGTGCCGAGCGGCCCGGCGCCGATGAGGACGATCACGTCGTTGGGCGCGATGGCCGCGCCCGCGGTGCCCTTGATCGCCGCGATCGCGTCGCGCTCCGACACGAACACGCGCGCGGGTCCGCGATGCCGATAGACCTCGTCGGTGCCGACCACCGACGCGGCGATCGCGGTCGCCTTGATCACCGACCCTTCCGGCGCGAGGTTGCCGACGGGGAACACCACGGTGCTCGCGAGGCCGCGCTGCCGCGCGGCGTCGGCGCTCATGATCACGCGATCCGGGTCGACGCCGTCGGAGGCCTCGAGCCGCGCGCGCGTCTCACGGCGACGCTCGCTGCCTTCCCACCAGTCGAGGATCGCGCCGAGCGTCTCGCCGGTGACGGTGGTGACGTCGAGATGGAGCAGGCCCATCCGCCGAAGCTGGAGCATCACCTCGGGGACTCCGCCCGCCATGAAGACCTGCACGGTCGGGTGATTGCGCGGACCATTCGGAAGGGCGTCCACCAGACGCGGCGTCAGCGTGTTGATGCGATGCCAGTCCTCGACGGTCGGCCGGCGAAGCCCGGCGGCGTGGGCGATCGCCGGGATGTGGAGCAGGAGATTGGTCGATCCGCCGAACGCCGCGTGCAGCAGCATCGCGTTCTCGAGCGCGTGCTGCGTCAGAATCGAGCCCAGCGGGACGCCCGTCTCGATCAGGTTCACCAGCGCCAGCGCGGAGCGGCGCGCCATGTCGAGCCACACCGGCTCGCCAGACGGGCACAGCGCGCTGTGCGGCAGCGTCATGCCGAGCGCCTCGGCCACGACCTGCGACGTCGCGGCGGTGCCGAGGAACTGGCAGCCGCCGCCAGGCGTCCCGCACGCGCGGCATCCCATCGTCGCCGCCTCGTCCAGCGTGATCAGGCCATGCGCGAATCGCGCCCCGATCGACTGGACCTTGCCCGCATCCTCGCCGTCGATCGCCGGCAGCGTGACACCTCCTGGCACCACGATGCCAGGGAGATGACCGCACCCCGCCAGCGCCAGCATCGTCGCCGGCAACCCCTTGTCGCACGTCGCGATGCCGATCACGCCGGCGCGCCGGGGCAGCGAACGAATGAGGCGCCGCATGACGATGGCCGCGTCGTTGCGATAGGGCAGGCTGTCGAACATCCCGGCGGTGCCCTGCGTGCGCCCGTCGCACGGATCGCTGCAATACGCGGCGAACGGCACGACTCCCGCCTCGCGCAGCGTCTCGGCAGCGGCCCGCACGAGCAGGCCGATCTCCCAATGACCGGTGTGAAACCCGAGCGCGACCGGGCGGCCGTCCGGTTCCCGCAGGCCGCCCTGGGTGCTGATGATGAGCGCCTGAGTCCCATTCACCTCCGACGGGTTCCAGCCCATTCCGGCGTCCTGCGTCATGCCGAAGAGATTGCCGCTCGGCTCCGCGAGCAGCATCTCGCGGGTGATCGGCAGGCGTCCGGCAGGCCCCTGTGCCTTGGTCCGCGTCGCAGCGAGCAGCGCGCCGTCGCCGAGGATGCGTTCGAGCCTCGTCATGCGCCTGTCCCGAGCGCAGTCGAGGAGCCGACTTCGTTCTCGAGCCTCAACTCGCCGAACGTGATGTGGACGAGGCGTCTCGCGGTGGACATTCTAGAATCCTAATCTGTCACGCAGGAGCTTTGCGCCGGCGCGGCTTGCATACCGCCTCTAGTATTTCCTATCCGCCTCGGCAGTATCCGATATGATCTCTCTCGATGAATTCATCGCAGCGCCCTCGCACCGGTGGCCAGCGAGGGCCCAGGCGGGCATTCCCGGCTGTCGGGGTCTTTTTTCTCGTGCTCGGAATCCTGACGTGGGCAGTCGCCCCAGCCGCGCAGCGGCGGACGGAACCCGGACTTCGCTCGCTGAAGACCGTCACGGTTCCCGCTCCGACCGGGATTGATGCCTACGTCAGCGACTCCCGAATGCTCGTGGTGCTCGGCAAGTCGCTGTTCTGGGACGTGCAGGCCGGCAGCGATAACCGTACGGCCTGCGGGACCTGTCACTTCCACGCCGGGGCCGATCACCGTCGTCAGAACCAACTCGCCTCGACACCTGACACGCCGCGGGCGGTGCCATTGAATCGCGTGCTGGCGATGGAGGATTTCCCGTTCTACCTCCTCGAGGACCAGAACAACCGGGGCTCTCGCGTCGTGCACGACACGCGGCTCATCGCCGGGTCCGCCGGCGTGCCGCTGCGGCAATTCGTTGGCATCTCACGGGTCGGCAGCCCGGATCACGCTGCCGACCCCGACAGCCTGCCTGCTCCAGGCCTCGGCGGCCTGAAGGTCCGCCAAGCCACGACGCGCAACACCCCGAGCGTCATCAACGCGGTGTTCAACGTGCGCAATTTCCACGACGGGCGGGCGAGTCGCACGTTCACGGGACGCACCCCGTTCGGGGAATCCGATACGGCGATGAACGGCCTGATCCTGGTCCGCGGGGCGCTCCACCCCCATCGTGTGCAGATCGAGAACGCAAGCCTCGCGTCTCAGGCCCTGGGCCCGCCACTCAATCAGGTGGAGATGTCCTACGCCGGACGCACGTGGCCGGAACTCGGCAGGAAGATGCTGGCGCTGGTGGCACTGGGCTCCCAGCCGGTCGCCCTGGACGACAGCGTGCTCGGCGAGTATGTCAACACGGAAGGGCCCGGGCTGCGACCGGACCTGTCGTACGCCGCGCTCGTGCGCGCGGCGTTCAAACCGGAGTTCTGGGAGTCGTCAGCGGTGGTCGACGCCGACGGACGCGTCGTCGATGGGGTGAGGGCACCCCGGAATTCGAACGAGTTCACCCAGATGGAGTTCAACTTCCCGATCTTCTGGGGGCTTGCCGTCCAGGCGTACCAGGCCACACTGATTTCGGATGACACCCGCTTCGACCGCTACGCCGAAGGCGACCGAAGTGTTTTCACCGACCTGGAGCTCGCCGGCCTGAACGAGTTCCAGAGCGGTGACACGAAGTGCACCCTGTGCCACGGCGGCCCCGAGTTCACTGCCGCCTCATTCACCAGCGTGGGGGACAGGGACTTCGACGCGAGCCGGCCGGACGCTTTCGGGTTCTTCCGCATCGGCGTCAGCCCGGTGGCCGACGACGTCGGTGGTGGCGGCAGGGACGGCTTCGGGAGCCCGTTGTTCCCCTCGGCATCGCACGACTCGGCGATTGGTGTCTTCAAGACCCCGGGCCTGCGTAACGTCGAACTGACCGGTCCGTACCTCCACACCGGCGGATTCGCAACCCTCGCACAGGTGATGGCGTTCTACGACCGGCGCGGCGATTTCAGGGAAGGGGGAAACCTCGACCCGCGTGTCCTGGAGATCGAACTCGGTTCGCGCAGCGGGGAACGACTCGCCGCGTTCCTGAAGACGCTGACAGACGACCGCGTGAGGTACGAGCGCGCCCCGTTCGACCACCCGGCCCTCTGCGTACCGACTGGACACCCCGAGACCAAGCCCGGCGTGCTCGTGCCGGACGTCGATGCTCCGGGCCAGCCCGTGGCCCGCGATACGTGGATGCTCGTGCCTGCCGTCGGACAGGCCGGTAACGGAGTCCCCCTGCAGACGTTCGAGGAGCTGTTGCTGGGAACAGGGAACGACGGGTCGCGCGCCCACACGATGATCACGCCGTGCTATCCCGGGCAAGAGGCAGGCAGCAGGTCTCGCTAGGCTTAGGCTTTGGGCTTTAGGCGCTGGCGTCCTGCCTCTCGACATCCAGAGCCCGATCAATCCTGCCCCACCATGAGCACAATGAGAACGAAGAGGCCGCTGAGGGAACCGGTGCGAGACGCGCCGGGGCCGAAGCTCAAGAACTACATCACGCCGGCCGGGTTGCAGCGCCTGAAAGACGAGCACCGGTTTCTCATGAACCGGGAACGGCCAGCGGTGACGCAGGTCGTGGCGTGGGCCGCGGCCAACGGCGACCGCAGCGAGAACGCCGACTACCAATACGGCAAACGACGACTGCGCCGGATCGATTCGCGGATCCGCTTTCTGACGAAACGCATCGACGCGGCCGAAGTCGTCGACCCGGCCGTGCCGCGGCCGCGATCCGCTGCGACGCGCGTATTCTTCGGGGCGACCGTCACCTACCAGGACGCCGCCGGCCACGAACACGTCGTGCGCATCGTCGGCACTGACGAAGTAGACCTGGACCGCCGCTACATCAGCTGGATGTCGCCGCTGGCGCGCGCGCTGATGAAGTCGACGCCGGGCGACCGGGTCGTCGTGCATGCCCCGAGGAAGATCGAGCACGTCGAGATCCTCGACGTCGACTACGCACCGATTCCGATGGACCCGTTCCTCGAACCGCCCGGCGCCGAAGCGGCAGCCAGGTTGTCGCCGTCAGCTTCAGGCGCAGGTTAGGCTAGCGGCCTGGACGGCACATGACGCCCGTGATGGCTGTGAGACCGGGCTAATACCAGCGACGGTGGCGACGATAAAGAACGGTGCGCTCATCGCCACTAGTCGTAGCCGACCGACTGTTACACTGCAGGGTCATGAAACGTTGCCGGTCGGCGATCGGTCTGGCTCTCGTCGCCTTGACGTGTTCGCTGGTGTCCGGATCGGCGCGTCAGGCGCCCGGATCGGAACCTCGCCAGGCCGACCAATGGGCTGATTGGGTCGAGCCGGATTTCCCGTTCTTCTCCTCGGTGATCGACGCGGGCCGTGCCGGCCCCGGCTTCCCGGCAAGAAATCTTACGCCGCGCGGGCTGGTGCTGAAGGTTGGGCGCGACCACTGGGTGGGCTTCGACACCGACCTGCTGCGCGTCGCGGCGATCTGGCGCGGCAAGGGCATGACGCCGAAGGCGCTGGCCCCCGGCTCCTATCATCAGCCCGACAAGAAGACGCCCGGCGGGCAGAACGCCCTGCCGGAACCTGACGGACAGGTCTGGCTCGCCAACGGGATCTATCCCGGGTGGCAGACCGGCGACCGGCCGTCATTTAACGATCCGCGAGAGCCTGCGCCGAGTCCGGAAGAAGTCGGGCGTGGGCCCTTGCCGGAGCAGGCGGGACGTTTCAAGGCGATTCGCCAGGTGCGTCGTGGGGTCGTGCTCGAGTACACCGCGGGCGGGGCAGACGTCAGCGAGCACGTGAGCGTGGCTGAACGCAACGGCAAGTGGACCGTGGTCCGGCACTTTCGCGTGGGCCCGTCTGATGCGCCGCTGTGGCTGATGCTCGGCGCGCATGCCGGGGACGTTCGGGTGTATGTGAAACCCGAGACCCTCGCGATCGAGACGCACACGGGCTCGAGTGGCGGGACGTTGGTCGCCGCGCGGGCCGTGCGTGTCCCCGCGCACGGAGACACGCTCGATTTCTCTATCGAGTTCTCGAATGACTCCGCGTCGGCCGCAGACCCATCGCCGGGCATCCCTGCCGATTTCCCGGCACGGCGGTGGCGCGCCGAAGTCGACACCAGCGTCACGCCATCGCAAGCCACGGGCGCCTACGTAGTGGACGATATCGGTCTGCCGCTCGACAATCCGTGGCGCCGCAACGTCCGCGTCAGCGACATCCAGTTCACGAACGACGGCATCGGCGTGTGCGTGACGCTGGATGGCGACGTCTGGCTCGTTCGTGGCTTGCGCGAGTCCGCGGCGACTGTCCGGTGGCGGCGCTTCGCCTCGGGACTGCACGAGCCGCTGTCGCTCGCGATCCGCGACGATCGCATCTACGTCTTCGATCGCAACGGCGTCTGGCGGCTGACCGACAGCAACGGCGACGGCGAAGCGGACCGCCACGAGATGTTCTCGAACGCCTTCGCGCAGACCGCGGACAATCGCGAGTTTCCGAGCACGCTCCGGCTCGCCCCCGGCGGCGAGTTCGTGATCGCCAAGGGTGGCCAGGAGGCGACGACCATCGGCAAGCACAACGGCAGCGTGCTCCGTATTTCCGCTGACGGGCGCCAGGCGACGGTGCTCGGTTATGGTCTCCGCCAGCCGCAGATCAGCGTGAACGTTCACACCGGTCTCGTCATCTCGAGTGACCAGCAGGGGCACTACATTCCGAGCACGCCGCTCCACATCGTACGGGACCGCCAGTTCTACGGCTTCCTGAGCGACACGCTGCCGCGGGAGATATATCCCGCGCCGATCGCCGATCCGCTCACGTGGATTCCGCATGCCACGAACGCGTCGGCGATGTCGCAGGTCTGGTTGTTCGCGGCGCGAATGGGACCCCTCAACGACGCCCTCGTCCACATCGGCTACAACAACCCGGAGATCTTCCGGGTACTGCTCAACAACCGAACGGCCAGGCCGCAGGCAGCCGTGGTGAGCGTGACCCGCGCCTTCGACTACCCGCCGCTCAATGGTTCGGTGAACCCTGCCGACGGCCAGCTCTACCTCGCCGGGTTCCAGATCATCGGGTGGGGGACGACGGCCACGCGCATGAGCGGCCTCGGCCGCGTGCGCTACACCGGCGCCGCGTCGACGTTGCCCTTCGAGGTGGTCGCGATGGACAAGGGGGTGCTCGTGCGCTTCGACGCCGCCCTCGATCCGGCCACGGCCGCCAATCCGGATAACTACTCGGTCACGAGCTGGAAGTACAAGCGCACGTACCAGTACGGCTCGCCGCAATTCAAGGCGGACGGCGCGCCAGGCATCGACAGGCTGGCGCCGAGCCACGCCTACGTGTCGAGAGACGGCCGCAGCGTCTTCCTCGGGGTGCCGCACATGAAGCCGGTTATGCAGATGCGTCTCGGGTGGTCGCTGACCACAGCGACCGGGACGGCGTTCGAGAACAGCGCCTACTTCACACCGTACGAGCTGCCGGCGTTCGAGCCAGCGGCCGAGGGCTTTGGCAATCTCACTGTGGATCTGCCACCGAGAGCCCTCGCCGCCGCTGCGGCCGCGCCCGTGAGCGCAGAGGAAGGACGGCGGGTCGCTCAACTCTATGGCTGCACCGCGTGTCATGCGACGCAATCCACGACGGTCACCATGCTGGGGCCGACGTTGAAAGGACTCTACGGCACCGAGCGCACCTACGCCAAAGGCAGCTTGCGCGTCCGCGCGGACGAAGCGTATTTGCGCGAGTCGATCCTCGAGCCGTCGGCGAAGGTCGTGACGGGTCACGAGCGTGGAGAATCCGGCATGCCGAGCTACGCCGGCGTGTTGAGCCCGCCGCAGCTCGAGTCGATCATCCTGTTCATCAAGAGCCTGCGGTAGCGGCAGTCGGCCCCGCGAGCAACCCTCGGTGCTGCCCACGGTGTCCGCGTCGAGCACCGCAGTATTGCCGTTCGCGGCAACGCAGAACCAGGCAAACGGCAGGACCGGGGAACACGCGGATGGTAGGCATCGTTTCTCCTTGCGGCTGACGGACGCGTTGCCCGTTTGTCGTGAGTTTCACTACCTGATGTCAATCAACATCAGAGGCTGAGGTTCAATACCGCCGATACTTCGCCGTGTCTATCCACCGGCCCGCGACCATCACCCGCTCGACGGTCCGGATGGCCGAGATGTCGCGGTCAGGTTGCCCGCGCAAGACGACGAGGTCGGCGTTGAAACCCGCCCGCAGGCTGCCGAGCTCCTTGCCGCGGTAGAGGAATGCGGCGGCGGTGGTCGTCGCGGCGGAGATCGCCTCGAGCGGCGAAAACCCGCTCTCGACCAGCAGCTCCATCTCGCGCCAGGGCGCTTCACCGCGCTCCGCAAACGGCACCTCGGTGTGGCCGCCGACCACCACGCGCGCGCCTTCGCGGCCCGCCCGCCGCGTGAGCGCCTTCATCTTATCGAAACCCGAGACGTAGATGGGCGTGAGATCAGACGTCGCGGTGTCCGGCGCGCCCGTCGCGCCGAGGACGGGAGACGGGGCCGGCGAAGGCCGGCGGCGTTCGAACACCGCCAGCGTGGCGTCGAGAAACGGCGTCCGTTCGCGGAGTACTGCGTAGAGCGCCTGCGCCTGCGGGCCATCGAGGTTGGCGCCTGAGAACAGGCGATACCGTCCATCGCGCCGCGCGTCGTTGTTCTTGAGTACCGCTTGTCGATAGACCTCCGCCTCGTGGCGGGGCAGCAGGCTGACGCCGAACGACGTCACGTGCTCGATGCCGTGGAGGCCGGCGGCAATCAGCTCTCGCGCGTCGAGCAGCTCCAGGTGCGCGGTGCACGGGATGCGACGGGCAGCGCAGACGTCGATCACCGCCTTGGCGCTGGCGAACGGCAGCCGGTAGTAAATCTTCAGGGCGGACGCCCCGCGCTTCACTGATTCCTCCGCATGGCGGCGCGCTTCTTCCGCATCGCGCGCGACCACCGAGTCCGCCGGATACGCCGGACCCTCGCCGTCGATGTGTGGCCCGGTCGTGAAGATGCGCGGCCCTGGCAGGCCGTCGGCCGCGATCATGCGCCGCAGCTCTGCGAACTTCTCGTCCCACTGGCCTGGATCGCGAAACGCGGTCACGCCATGACTGAGTTGCCGCAGCGCGAGCTTTGGATCGTTCTCGATATGAAAATGCGAATCGATGAGACCTGGAATCACCGTGCGCCCGGACAGGTCAATCGTCTCCGCGCCGGCAGGCACACCAATCGTCGCTGCCGGCCCGACGCGCGCGATCCGATCGCCGGCGATGACGATCCGGCCGTTCTCGATCGGCGCCGAGCCGCCGCCGTCGATGATGCGGACGTGGTCGAGGACCAGCCGGGGCGGCTGCGCCGCGCCGGCCGCAGCGAGCCGGAGGCCGATCGCGAGGCCCGCGCAGGTCACCCATCCAATCGGTCTGTGCATGTCTCCACTCCAGAGTGCCTTTACAATCGCCCTGTCCGAACCCGGGGCCGAGGATCGCCCGCTGGTCGAACCTATGGAGCCCGTCGTGGCCGCATCGGCCGTGTCCATCGCCGGTAATGGTATCGTGCCCGCGCGGTGACTGAGTCCATCAAGAATTCACCTCGCCGGGCCGTCGCCGTCGACCCCAGGCCGGATCGGTCAAGCGCCGCCAGGCTTTGGTGGTATTGCCGTACGATGAACTGCCGATATCGAAGTGGAACGGGGCAGCGAATAAACCAATGAAGTCACAGATTGTTGCGCCCACGTATGACGGGCAGCCGGCGCAGCAATGACAAAGCCACCGCGGGCGCCAATCACGGGACTCTTCGCGGCCGTCGCCACGCCGGTTCACGAGGACGGACGGGTCGACTTCCGTACGTTCGATCGGCTGCTGGACTTCCTGGTGGACGCCGGCGTGTCGGGGATCTGCATCACGGGGGCGACCGGCGAATACCCTCACTTCGAGACGGCCGACCGAAAGGCGATCATTGTCCAGGCTGCGCGGCGGCTGCCGCCGGACCGCGCGCTCCTCGTCGGGATCGGCGCGCCGACGCTGCGCCTTGTCATCGAACTGGGTGAAGCCGCGATGGCCGCCGGCAGCCGCGCGCTGTTGCTGCCGATGCCGATGTTCTTCCGCTACGAGCAACAGGATCTCGAGGCGTTCTGCGTGGCCGTCAGCCGTGCGCTGGGCGCGCCGTGCCTGCTCTACAACCTTCCCGGCTTTACCAACGGACTCGAGCTCGCCACTATCGTCACCCTGCTCCGAGACGAGGAGTTCATCGTCGGCATCAAGGACAGTGGTGGCGAGGTCAACCACCTCGCGCCGCTGGCGCAAGCCGGAGCCGGCCAGCCGTGGTCGCTGCTGGTCGGCGACGACCGGCTGCTGCTCGCCGGGATGCAGGCGGGCTGGCACGGCGCCATCTCCGGCGTGGCGGGATTCTGCCCGGAGCTCCTCGTGGCGCTCCATCGAAGCGCCGTCGATCAACAAACCGACGAGGCGGCGCGGCTCCACGGGCTGCTCGACGAGCTCGTGTCGCGGATGGCGGCGTTCCCGACGCCGTGGGGGATCCGCATCGGACTGGCCGCGCGCGGCTATGCGACCGGACCGCTCCCGCTGCCATTGACTTCCGTCCGGCAGAATCAGATCGCCGGGTTCACCGACTGGCTGCAGGAATGGCTCGTGAGTAACCGCCTGGGCGGCGCTACGAGGCGGTAAGCTCCGCCTGCATCCTCGCCGAATCTGCTGTGACGAAGAAGACGATGCCGACGAGGAGCAACAGCGCCGCTGCGACGTAGACCGTCGACGCCAATGCAATCGCGAGTCCCAGGCTCTCGCGCTGTGCGATGATGCCGATGACGATGGGCGCGCTGCCGCCGCCCGCCAGCCACCCGATCGCGTTCATG
>JBKJRJ010000547.1:0-4861 GCA_046594705.1 Vicinamibacterales bacterium | reverse complement strand
GATGCCGGCCGTGAAGCTGACGTGGTACGACGGCGGACTCACGCCGCCGCGGCCCGAGGAGCTCGGCGATGAAAAACTGAACGGCGAGGGGGGCATCATTTACGTCGGCAGCAAGGGTAAGATGATGCAGCTGACCTACGGCCACGAGCCCCGGCTGCTGCCGAAGTCGGCGCACGATCGGGTCGCCGAGCCGAAGGCCCTGCTCCCGCGCATCGCGCACGCGCAGGACGAGCACGAGATGAACTGGATCGAGGCGGTCCAGGGCAAGGCGCCGATCTCCTGCCCGTTCGAGTACGCCGCGCTGTTGACGGAGGTCATGCTTCTCGGGATCGTGTCGCTGCGCGCCGGACAGAGGACGCCGGGGGACAGCAAGATTCACTACGACGGCGCCAACATGCGCGTCACCAACACGATCAAGGGATCGGGCGGGACGATAACGGATCCGAACGAGTTCCTCCGGCGCGAGTACCGCCCGCCGTGGAAGCTGACGTAGTCGTCGGGCGGATGGCGGAGAGCGTGGGATTCGAACCCACGGTAGGGTTCCCCCACACTCGCTTCCAAGCGTGCTCCTTCAAAGAACGAGCGGGGTTCCCGTAAAGGCGCGCGCCATCTATGCTCAGTCACCAGCACGACATCCAATTCACGCCAGTTTCTGGGGCATAGACGACGGGCCTTAAGCCGGTGGCCGCAGGTTCGAGTCCTGCCGGGCGCGCCAACCTTCGCTCACCGTGCCACGGACCCGTGAGCTTCGGTTGGTAAGCCATGCGAAGGTTCAGGCCCGAGCGACAACAGCGCCGCTCACCGCGGCCGGTCGGATCCGACCAACCTCACCGGCGATCGGTTCTTGGTATCGGCGCCGAGCGGCGCGTGCCGTGGAAGCCCGCAACCCCATCGCCTGCAATGCCGAACCACTATAATGTGCGCATGACTCTCACACCTCGACAGACGATCGCGACGATGACAGGGGTATTTCTGGTGTCGTCGATCGGGGGGGGCGCTATCGCGCAGAGCCCCGCGCCACCGGCGGCGACTCAGACTGCGCCGGCTCAGCCTGCGGCGCCACCGCAGCACCCCCTGATCAGCGAGGCCCAGCAACTCGTCACGGAAGGCAAGCTTGCGGGGGCGCTGGCGGTGTATCGCAAGGCGCTGGCGGCTGACCCGACGATGGTCGCCGCGCATCTCGGCGCAGGACGAACCCTGGATCTGACGGGGCAGCACGCCGAGGCACGACGGCACTTCGCCAGCGCGATCGAGCTGGCGGCTCCCGCGGCCAAAGCCCAGGCGCAGACCGCAATGGCCGTGTCGTACGCGTTCGAAGGGAAGGCCGCCGACGCCGCGACATTCTACGAAAGAGTCTTCGCGGCTCGCCTGGCCGAGGGCAACGCGAACAGCGCGACCGGAACGGCGAATGCGATGGCGCGCGTCTACCTCGAGTCGGGCGATCTGGCGAATGCCGAAAAATGGTACCGGACCGGCTATGACACCTCGAAACAGATCCCGAAGCTGACGCCGGCCCAGACTGACCTGTGGGAGATGCGGTGGCTTCACGCCCAGGCGCGGATGGCAGCACGCCGCGGGAACACTGCGGACGCGCGACGGCACGCAGCGGCGCTGAAGTCGCTCCTGGACAAAGGTGAAAATGAAGACGAGCGTCCCCAGCTTCAGTATCTGCTCGGCTATATTGCGCTCGAAGCGGGGGAGTACGACACGGCGATCGCCGAGCTGGAGAAGGCGAACGTGAACGACAGCTTCGTGCTCGGGCTGATGGCGAGAGCCTACGAGAAAAAAGCGAACACCGCGAAAGCCACTGAGTATTACCGAAAGGTCATGGCCGCCACCACCCACAGCATCAATACCGCGTTCTCGCAGCAGTGGGCCCGAAAATATCTCAAGCAGCCCTAAGTCGTTCGCACGATCATCGTGGCGGGCCGCTCAGGCTCCCCCGCAGCAAGCCGTCCATCAAGACGATGTCGGCGTCGATTTCCGCGACGGCCGCGTAGAGATGCCTGCCGTCGTGCGACCAAGAGATGCGCCGGGCGATCACGATGGACCTGTCGCCGAAGTCGGTGAGCGGCCGCATCGGGCCCCCCTCGGTTGGCAACGCCCAGATATTGCTGGTCGTGCCATCCGTCAGCGGCATCGTCAGCCACTTGCCGTCCGGTGACAGGACCGGCACTAACAGCCTCCGGCTTACAGGCACGCGCGACCCGGCCACTCGGGTCAGTACTTCCGAGGGACCGTTCTCCGGGCGGGCCCTGCGGATTTCGTAGTCCACAACGCCGTTCGTCGTGGTGAGGTAGTTCAAGAAGTACAGCGCCGAGCCGTCAGCCGTCGGAGCTGGAGCGACGGCGTTCTCGCACCGTACGGAAATCGCCGGCCCGCCATCGATCGCCGCCTTCTCGATGCAGCGCGTGTCGTCCTTGCTCCGTGAGTAGTATATCCACCGGCCGTCGGTGGACCAGTTCGCCGCAATCCCTGCGGGGAGGAATCGGCGGAGGCCGCTCCCGTCGTGGTTGATGAGCCACTGGCTGGTCGCTCCCGCTTGCGTGTGAAGAAACACGATTTGATCTCCCGCAGGCGACCACACGGGAACCCCCACGGAGACTGCCGGATCCTGCTCGAAGGTGAGTTGACGAACACCGGAGCCGTCGGTCCGGGCGATCCACAGGTTGCCGTGGCCGCCGCTGTCGGACAGATAGACCACCTCCGATTCATCCGGACTCACCGACGGGGTCTGCGCCTGACCGGTCTGGTGTGTGATGCGAACGCTGCGGCGTGTATTCTCCGCCGGCGACCCGTTGATCGGAAATTTCCAGATGTCCGATTGCATGCGGCTTCGGCTGGCCGTCAACGCGCCGGACGCGTGCACGTCGGGCTCCCGGTAGGACACGTCTCCGAACGTGAGCTGGCGATCCCCGGTCCCGTCCCGCTCGACCGCTCTCAGGTTGAACATGGGCGGGTAGAGCACGGTGCTCCCTGAAGAGGAGCTGTAGACGATACCCGAGCCGCCTGGCAGCCACGAGAGTCCCGCCACGTCAGCACCACGCGCGATCTCCTGCAAGTCACCACCAGGCGCGGCCGGGATGACGAAAACGCGCTTGTTGAAACCCGCGAGATTGTCCTGTTGGAACGCGATCCAGCGATCGTCTGGCGACCAGCGCGGATAGTCGTATTGGCTATTGGGAGGCACGTGCTTCACCTCGTGCCCGCCGGAGCCATCGCGCGTGACCAACACCAGCGCAATCCCCGTGTCTTCGAATCGAAAGAGCGCGATGCGCCGGCCGTCATGGCTGATGTCGGCGCCGCCGAGCGCCGAGGCGACCCGCCGCGGCTCGCCGCCGTTGACGGAGACCTCCAGGATCGTGCCGTGCTCCCCTGGTGTGGCCGACGGCACAAAGTAGAGGAGGGAACTCGAATCCGGGGTCCAGCGCGGCTGCTCGTGGTCGGAATCGTCACGCGTGATTTGCAGGGGTGGGCCTCCGCCCAGCAACCGTTGCCAGATCTGACGCTTGCTGCCGGCTCGAGCCACGAACGCGACCCTCTTGCCGTCCGGCGAAATGGCCGGCGACTCCTCCATCCCGACAAAATCGGTCAGCCGGTGGAGCTGCACACTGCGCGCCGGTTC
Source organism: Vicinamibacterales bacterium (assembly GCA_046594705.1). Lineage (GTDB taxonomy): Bacteria > Acidobacteriota > Vicinamibacteria > Vicinamibacterales > 2-12-FULL-66-21 > JAICSD01. The sequence goes on along the minus strand of JBKJRJ010000547.1, from coordinate 1,236 downwards.
TTGGGCCGGACGCGTCCAGAGCAACCAGGCCATCAAGCTGGCCGCGGCCAACGCGACCGCGCCGAGCAGCCAGACAAGGCGACGCCTCGGAGATGGCAGGGCGGGGGCGTCCACTGCAGCCGCACCGGTCGCGACCTCCTCCATCCAGTGTCGCGCGTCCCCGATGTCACGGAGGCGGCGGCGCGGGTCTTTCTCCAGGCACCGCTGCAGCAGACGGACGACGGCTGAGGGCGTCGCGGTCGGCAGCAGGGTCCAGTCCGGATCCCGCTCGAGGATGGTGACGAACGTATCCGAGACCGTCTCGCCCGTAAACGCGCGGTGCCCGGTGAGCATCTCGTAGAGCACGCACCCGAAGGCCCAGATGTCGGTGCGTTTGTCCAGCGCCTGCCCGCGCGCCTGCTCGGGACTCATGTACGGGGCGGTCCCGACCACCACCCCGGCCTGGGTCGCCTCCGCCGTCAGGGTCGCGCCCTCCCAGGCATCCGGTGCGGACCCCGCACCGGCCTGGGCTTTGGCCAGCCCGAAGTCGAGCACCTTGACGACATCCTCGGGCGTGATCTTGATGTTGGAGGGTTTGAGATCGCGATGGATGATTCCGGCCCCGTGGGCCGCGTCGAGCGCGTCGGCGATGTGCTGCGCGACGGCCAACGCGTTCGGCAGCGGCAGCGGGCCCCGGCGCACGCGATCGGCCAGCGTGTCCCCCTCGATCAGCTCGAGCACCAGCGCGGGCACAGCGCCGGCGTCTTCGAACCCGTAGATGGCGCCGATGTGGGGATGATTGAGCGAGGCGAGCAGGCGGGCTTCGCGTTTGAAACGCGCCACGCGGTCAGCGTCCGCCGTGAACGCCGCCGGCAGTACCTTCAGCGCGACGTCACGATTGAGCTTCGCGTCCCGCGCGCGATAGACCTCGCCCATCCCTCCAGCGCCGAGGGCAGACAGGATCTCGTAAGGACCGAGGCGCGTGCCGGGGATCAGTGCCAATCGAGCCGGATTCTAGCGCGAATGCCGTCGAGAACCCCGACTCCCGATCAATCGCGAAGTATTTATCTTCCGGCCCCGGACGGGTCAGTCGCCACTGCGGCGTTGATCAGTAATCCACCCCGCCATGGGTCGTGTTTATACGCTCACGTGTGGATCAGGCGACGGAGCACGTCGATCAGCACTTCGGGCAGCTGATCGGGCCGGCGCAACACGGCGAACCCGGCGCGACCGAAGATCCTCGGGGCATAGTGCGGT
>JBKJRJ010000348.1:0-3945 GCA_046594705.1 Vicinamibacterales bacterium | reverse complement strand
CCCGTCATCCTTCTGTCGCGATCCGTGGCCGACGCGCTCAACGACGAGTCGCTGGACGAGATCGTGATGCACGAGCAGGCCCATCTCGATCGCTACGACGACTGGTCACAGCTCGTGCAGGCCGTCGTCGGCAGTCTCGCCGGACTGCACCCGGCTGTGCGATTCCTCGCGGCACGGATAGATCTCGACCGTGAGGCCGCGTGCGACGATCGCGTCGTGTTGCGCACCGGGGCCGCGCGCCGCTACGCCTCCTCCCTGCTCGCAGCGGCTGCGGCGTCGAGTTTGAAAGCCGGCGGGGTGGTGGTCGGTGCCGGCGTGCCGACCGCGACCACGACGGCGTCGGCCTTACGCGTGCGCGTCGGACGTCTGCTCGATCCCAGGCGCGACCGGAGCGCGCGGCTCGCGAGCGCGACAAGCCTCGTGAGCGCCACCGCTCTGGCGCTCGCCGTCGTGGTGTCGACGGAGCTGGCCCCCGCCGTGATGTTCCTCGAGGCGGTGGCCGTCAACCTTCCAGCCGGAGCCGGCGTCGCGCCGGCCATCGAAGGGCGCCGTGCGCCGGCACCCCGTACGAAGGTGGACGCCGCCGCGCTGGGGCAGCAGCGGCCGCGACGCCACATGTCCACGCGGGTGACGCGTCCGATAGAGTCCGGCCCGCTGGAAGTGGCCGTTCAGCCATTCGCGGGTACCAACGAAACGGTGGAGATCCCCTCCACGGCGCCCCTCGACAGCCCCGTGATTGCGGCGAACGTTACAGCGCCCGTGCTCTCCGTGCCGCTGCCCTCGTCGCCACCGGCCGGCATCGCGTCGGCGCCAACGCCTGTCGCGCTTCCCTGGGACGCAGTCAGCGCCTCCACGGCGTCTGCCGCCAGTGGTGCCGCGCGCGCCGCGGTGGCCACCGCCGCCGACGCCCGCAGCGCCGGTGTCTCGATCGGCCGTTTCTTTACGCGCGCCGGCAAAGCTGTCGCGAAAGATTTTCAGCCTCAGTAAACCGTGCGCCTTCGATCGATTCCTCGTGGAGGCCCTGTCATGCGTGTGTTCCTCGTCAACCCGAGTCATGTGTCCTTCGGGACGGCTGTGATTACGCCGCGGTGGCTGTATGTGCTCGCGGCTGCGACGCCATCACGATGCGGCGACCCGATCATCGCTGATGAAACGTTGGATCCCTTTGACGCCGCGCAGCTCGCGCCGGGCGATGTCGTCGGTATCGGGATCCATACCGGGAATGCCCTGCGTGGCTACGAGGTCGGACAGCTCGCGCGCGCGCGCGGCGCCTACGTGGTCTTCGGGGGTATTCACTCGACGCTCTATCCGGCCGAGGCCCACGCACTCGGAGGGGCACACGCTGTTGTCCGCGGGGACGGCGATGTCATCTGGGCGACCGTGATCGACGACTGCGCCGCCGGAACGCCGCGTCAGATTTACGAAGCCGGAAGGATCAGTGGCGAGACGTTCAAGACGGCCCGGTGGGATCTCCTGCCGAAAGACCGGTATATGTGGGGGTCGATCCAGACGGTGCGCGGGTGCCCGAAGCATTGCTCGTTCTGCTCGGTGTGGCGCACCGATGGCCAGGCTCCGAGACAGGCGGCCGTCCATGCCGTGATCCACGAAGCGGTGGAGTTACGGCGACGAGGGTTCCGGTTCATCGCGCTCGCTGACGACAATTTTTACCCTGTGACGCTGGCGGATCTGGCCCAGGCCGCGCGGCGGAGCGACCCCTCCCAACTGCGCGCGCTCGAAGCCGTTCGCGCCGAGCGCTTCGCCTTGATGGACGGACTGGCCAAGCTGCCAGACGATATGGTGTTCTTTACCCAGATCACCATGGAGGCCGCAGAAGATCCGGCCTTCCTGCAGGCCATGGCGCGCGCGCGCATCCGCGGGGCGCTCGTCGGCGTGGAGGCGGTCACCCCGGAGGGGTTGAAGGATGTGCACAAGGGATTCAATCTGGTGGGCGAAGCCCTCGTCAAGCGCCTGCAGACGTTCCGCTTGCACGGCGTTCAGGTGTTGGGGTCGTTCATTTTCGGCCTGCCGAGCGACCGTCCGGCGACGTTCAAAGCGACCGCCGACCTGGCGGAGCGGGCGGGGATCACCTTCGCGCAATTCGTGATGCTGACGCCGTATCCGGGTACCGTCGACTTCGAGCGCTGGGAACGCGACCTGGGCGGCGACGCCGCGACCGTCAACGGTATCCCGGTCACGCGGCACTGGCTCATTCCGCAGACGGACCGTCCGAAGGCCTACGCACCGCATCCCGTGATGTCGCCGGACGAGATCCGGCGCCGCACGCAGGCGGTGTGGGACCACTTCTATGCCCTGCCACGGGTCTGGCGGCGATCGCGGGTCGCCGGAACGTGGAAGGGCCGGCTTGCGTTCGTGCTCAGCTCAAAGCTCTATCGACAGATGTACGCCAACACGGGGATCGCGACCGATTCCGCGCGACGCATACGATCGGCTCGCGTCGCGCGCTGGATGGCTGGGCCGTGCCGCCGGCTCTTTGCCGCCGCGCCGATGCCGCACCTCGAAGTGCCGTCGCGTGAATGAGAGCGATGCGAGGGTCGCCTGAGCAACGACGATCCAGATCGCGATCGATCGATCGAGCGAAAGGGCAGCACGCCTTCGGCGAGGACTTCCGCAACGATCCATTGCAGTCGTCGCTGCTCTAGCACTTCAGCTTCTGGGAGCTGAAACGGCTGTACGCCGCGGTCGGTGCGCGGAGATGCTCCTCGAGCAGCCGTCGCAGGCCGCGTGACTGTATCACCGCGAGGCGGCAGGACTCGGCGCCCGGACAACTGCCGACATCGGCCATCGTCTCGACGCCCCTCGAACCCGATCTTGAATTGTCGCGGCAGCTTGGCGCTCAGCGGGTGGCGCAGGAGATAGCGGGTCAGCGCCTCGGCGTAGCCGTCGCCGCCTGGGTCGACCGACCGTACCGCCCGGCGTCCGCACCCTGCTTCGCATGATGTCGGAGCGAATCCGCTCTCGGGCGCGCCTCGGATACACGGCGAACTGCTACAACGACTGATCAGCCTCGAGGGGGAGGGGCGTTGCCAGGGCTCCCGCTGTGCACCACCCGGCGCAGCGCCTCGAGCACCGCCTCCGGGCTGAGGGGCTTCTGCAGGACGACGTCGCAGACAGAGTGGAAGTCCTGCACACTCGCAGCGGTGCCGTGCGCGGTCAGTCCAATCACCGGGATGGCCGCCGTTCGCGGGTCCCCTTTCAAGGCTCGCGCGGCCGTCGCGCCGTCCATGCCAGGCATTCGGAAGTCCATCAGGATCACAGCCGGGGACTCCTCCACAGCCTTCGCGACCGCTTCGGCGCCGTCAGCGGCTTCGGACACGACGAAGCCTGACAGCGTCAGATACGCCCGCCAGAGCTGGCGCAGTTCCGGGCTGTCATCCGCTACCAGCACACGCTGACGGTTGGATACATGGAGTGGGTCGGTGGGTTGGGTGGGCACGGGTTCAGAGTAGCAGACGGAAGTCGCCGTTTCGACGGTCGATGCGATCTGGATTGGACAATTTTGCCGGTCAGGGTTGCGGAACACGGCAACACGCGGCACCGTACGGCCGACGAGCGGCTGGCGCGGACTGACGCGAGCCTGCCTGCCTTCGCGATGAGGTCAGGCGTAGGAGGGCGTGTCCCGCGGACAGCAACGGTCAGCCGAGATGCAGCCGCTGCACCGCCCAGAATAGACCGAAGCCCGCGATGCAGACTGACGCCGGAACGACGATCCGGCGCCGGTACCACACGCGATTGCCGTACCAGTAGCCGACCGCGAGGAACGCGGCGGCGATTACCGTCAGCTGACCCAGTTCCACGCCGACATTGAAGCCGACCAGCGCCGTCACAAACTCCGAGGGGGGCATTCCCACGCTCCTGAGCGCGCCGGCAAACCCGAGGCCGTGGAGCAGGCCGAACGCGAAGACAAGCGCGACGCGCCTTGGTCGG
>JBKJRJ010000258.1:0-5098 GCA_046594705.1 Vicinamibacterales bacterium | reverse complement strand
TTCGTAGACCGGCTCGCACGCCGAGAGTTGCGCGATTTCGCCGGGCAGTTCGGTCAGCGTGGCGCCGGCACACCGGTAGGCGGTGCAGATCTGCAACTCGTCCATCCCGTCGAGCACGTCGAGCTTGGTCAGCGCCAGCGCGTCGATGCCGTTCACGCGCACGGCGTAACGCACCGCGACCGCGTCGTACCAGCCACAGCGCCGGGGCCGGCCGGTGACGGCGCCGAACTCCTGGCCGGTTTCGCGCAGCCGATTGCCCACCTCCCCCAGCAGCTCCGTCGGCAACGGCCCGCCGCCGACGCGCGTCGTGTACGCCTTGGCGACGCCGAGTACGCCGTCGATGGCGCGCGGGGGCACGCCGAGCCCGGTGCACACGCCGCCGATGGTCGCGTTGGAGGAGGTTACGAACGGGTAGGTGCCGTGATCGATGTCGAGCAGCGTGCCCTGCGCCCCTTCGAACATGATGGGGCGGTTGGCGGCGCGCGCCCGCGCCAGGTAGAGCGACACGTCGGTGACCCACGGCGCCATGCGGGCCCATGCGGCGGCCAGGTCCGCGAGCACCGGCTCGAGCGCCATCACCGAGTCGCCGATGAGGCGATTGCGCGCGTCGACGTTGTGGCGGATGGCGGTACGCAGCGCGTCGGTATTGGCGAGGTCGCCGACGCGCACCCCGCGCCGCGCAATCTTGTCCTCGTAGGCCGGTCCGATGCCGCGCGACGTCGTCCCGATCTTCTGCTCGCCGCGGCGCGCTTCGCTCAGCAGATCGAGCTCGCGGTGATACGGCAGGATCAGGTGGGCCTTGTCGCTGACAATCAGCCGATCGCCGATGTCGACGCCCGCGGCCGCCAGCTCATCGATCTCCGCGAACAGCGCCTTGGGATCGATGACGACGCCGTTGCCGATGACGCAGGTGATCCCCTCGTGCAGAATGCCCGACGGCAGCAACCGCAGCACGAACTTCCGTCCGTTGGCATACACCGTGTGGCCGGCGTTATGCCCGCCCTGATAGCGCGCGACGATGGAGAAACGCGGGGTGAGGAGGTCGACGATCTTGCCCTTGCCCTCGTCGCCCCACTGCGCGCCCAGTACCGCTATATTCATAGATACCCGTCCCGCAGTATTCTAGTGCACCACTTCACGCTTCGCACCTGACACCTCATCCCTGCGCTGACGCGAGGCAGGTCTCACGCTCATGATCATTCTGGACGGCAATACACTCACCCTCGACCAGCTGACCGCCGTCGCGGATGATCACGCGCCGGTGGCGCTCGCTGCCGCGGCGGCGGCGGCGGTGGACGCGGCGCGCGCCGTGGTGGATCGGCATGCCGCCGGCGACGCGCCGGTCTACGGCATCAATACCGGATTCGGGTCGCTCGCGGAAGTCAAGATTCCGCAGCGGGCGCTGGGCGAGTTGCAGCGGAACCTGCTGCGCAGCCATGCGGCGGGCGTCGGCGAGCCGCTGCCGGCGCGGGCGGTGCGCGCGATGATGGTGCTGCGGGCGAACGTGCTGGCAAAAGGCTACTCAGGCATCCGGCGCGCCACGCTCGATCGGCTGATCGAGGCGCTCAACGCGCGCGTCCACCCGGTGGTGCCGAGCCGCGGCTCGGTGGGCGCGAGCGGCGATCTTGCGCCGCTGGCGCACCTCGCTCTGGTGCTGATCGGCGAGGGGCAGGCGACCGTCGGCGCCGATCCGGCGGTGCTCGCCGGCGCGGCGGCCCTGGCGGGCGCCGGCCTGGCGCCCGTGACGCTCGCGTCGAAGGAAGGGCTGGCGCTGATCAACGGGACGCAGGCCTCGACCGCGGTGGCGGCGCTGGCGTTGCTCGGCGCCGAACGGCTGGCGCGCGCGGCCGACATCGCGGCGGCGCTGTCGATCGACGGGCTGCGTGGCTCCTACCATCCCTTCGAGGCGCGGCTGCACGAGGTGCGGCCGCACCCGGGCCAGCGCGTGTCGGCCGCCAACCTGCATCGCCTGTTGCAGGACAGTGCGATCAACGCCTCGCACCAGAACTGCGGGCGCGTGCAGGACGCCTACTCGATGCGCTGCGCGCCGCAGGTGCACGGCGCCGCGCGCGACGCCATCGCGCACGCCCGCGCGACGATCCAGATCGAGGCCAACGCCGCCACCGACAACCCGATGGTGTTCGCCGACCGCGGCGAGATCGTGTCGGGCGGCAACTTTCACGGCGCGCCGGTCGCGATCGCGTCGGACCTCATCGTGCTGGGGCTGCTGCAGCTCGTGACAATCTCGGAACGGCGATCCGATCGGCTGGTCAATCCGGCGCTGAGCGGGCTGGCGCCATTCCTGACCCGCGACAGCGGGCTGCACTCCGGCTACATGATGGCGCAGGTGACCGCCGCGGCGCTGGTCTCCGAGCTCAAGACGCTCGCGCATCCGGCGAGCGCCGACAGCATCCCGACCTCGGCGAACCGCGAGGACCACGTCAGCATGAGCATGGGGGCGGCGCTCAAGGCGGAGCGCGCCCTGCAGCTGGCGACGCGCGTCATCGCCATCGAGATTTTGCTCGCCTGCCAGGCGATCGACCTGCTGGCGCCGCTCGCCACCGCGGCCGCCCTCGCGCCGGTGCACGCGCGGGTGCGATCGGAGGTGCCGACGCTGACCGACGACCGGCCGCCCGCGCCCGACATCGAGACGATCTCAGAATTGATCGCGCGCGGATCGCTGGAACGCGCGTGCGGCGGAGAAGTCAAGTAATGTTTTTTTCACATTCAGTTTGACAACGCGCGCGTAGGTTTCTAGATTGCTATTCTTCCACGCGTGATGGCTGCACGTCAGGCGTGTCGTCTCAATCAGTAGTCCATGAGCACACTCAGCCGCCACGTCAGCGCGCCGCGCGGCGCCGCCATCACCTGCAAGGGCTGGCCGCAGGAAGCCGCCCTGCGGATGCTGATGAACAACCTCGATCCGGAGGTGGCAGAACGTCCCGACGACCTCATCGTCTACGGCGGCTCCGGCCGCGCGGCCAGGTCGTGGCCCGCGTTCGACGCGATCGTCGCGACCCTGCGCCGCCTCGAGCACGACGAAACGCTGCTGGTGCAATCCGGCAAGCCGGTGGCGGTCTTCCGCACGCATCCCTGGGCCCCGCGCGTCCTCATCGTCAATGCCCTGCTGGTGCCGGCCTGGGCGACGTGGGACGTCTTCCGCGACCTCGAGGACAAGGGCCTGACGATGTACGGCCAGATGACGGCCGGCAGCTGGATCTATATCGGCACCCAGGGCATCCTCCAGGGCACCTATGAAACGCTCGCCGAAGTCGGGCGGCGTCACTTCGGCGGCTCGCTGGCCGGCCGCCTGGTCGTCACCGCCGGCCTCGGCGGCATGGGCGGCGCCCAGCCGCTCGCCGTCACGATGAACGACGGCATCGCCCTCGTGGTCGAAGTGGATCCCGACAGGATAGAGCGGCGGCTGGCCACCCGCTACGTGGATGAGCGCGCCCGCTCGCTGGACGAGGCGCTCGCGCGCGTCGATCACTGGCGGCGGGCCGGCGAGCCACGCTCGATTGCTCTCGAGGCGAATGCCGCCGACGTGCTGCCGGAGCTCGTCCGCCGCGGCATCACTCCCGACATCGTCACCGATCAGACCTCCGCGCACGACGCGCTGAATGGCTACGTGCCCAATGGGCTGTCGCTCGCTGCGGCGTCGGCCCTGAGGCGCGACCACCCGGCCGACTACGAAGGGCGCGCGGTGGCGGCGATGGGGGAACAGGTGCGCGCGATGCTCGACCTGCAGGCGCGGGGCGCCGTCGCCTTCGACTACGGCAACAACATCCGCGCGCAGGCCGAGAAGGCCGGCGTGCACGACGCGTTCCGCATCCCCGGTTTCGTGCCGGAGTACATCCGTCCGTTGTTCTGCCGCGGCAAGGGTCCTTTCCGGTGGGCCGCCCTGTCTGGCGATCCGGCCGACATCGCGACCACCGATGGTGTGGCGCTCGAGATGTTCGCCGCCGACGAGCCGTTGTGCCGATGGATCAGGATGGCGTCCGAGCGGGTCGCCTTCCAGGGCCTGCCGGCGCGCATCTGCTGGCTCGGCTACGGCGAACGCGCGCGCTTCGGCCTCGCCCTCAACGACCTGGTCCGGCGCGGCGTGGTCGCGGCGCCGATCGTGATCGGGCGCGATCATCTCGACACCGGATCGGTCGCGTCGCCGAACCGGGAAACCGAAGCGATGAGGGACGGCAGCGACGCGATTGCCGACTGGCCGGTCCTCAACGCGCTGCTCAACACCTCCTCGGGCGCGACGTGGGTGTCGGTCCACCACGGCGGCGGCGTCGGCATCGGCTACTCGCTTCATGCCGGGATGGTGATCGTCGCCGATGGCACGCGCGAGGCCGACGAGAAGCTGCAGCGCGTCCTGACCTGCGATCCGGGAAGCGGCGTGGTCCGACACGCGGACGCGGGCTACCCCGACGCCATTGCTACAGCGCAAGAGAGTGGAATCGACATGCCCATGCTGACCGGACCCGCCCGATGATGATTCCTGAGCGTCCCTCGCTCGAACGGCGCGTGCTGGCGGCCCTCGACGGGTCGAGCGGAGCCGGGCCTCGCATTCCCGTCATCCTCGGGGGCTGCGGCAGCGGCCGTAGCTCGCTGCTGCTGCGCCTGCGCGACCTGATCGGGCGCACTCAGGCGCAGTACGTGGACGTCGAGCGCATCGCGACCACGCCCGAGCGGTTCTTCCAGGCTCTGCGCGAGTCGTCGCCGTTTCCGGCGTTGCCGTACGGCCAGGGCCAGGGCTCGGAGCCGGGCGCCCGTGATGCCTTCGACGCCGCGCTCGCGGTGCTCGACACGGCCCGCGCGCCCGGTGGCATGCCGGCGACGTTCCTGCTCGACGAGTGTCTCGAGCTGCGGACGTTCGAGAGCTTTCCGGGCCTGCGCAGCGTGCTGCGGGACCTGGTCGGCGCGCTGGCCTCGAGCGGCAACCGTTTCGTGCTGACGAGCCGTTATGCCGCCCGGGCGCACCGGTTGCTGCGCGACGCGCCGGCGCAGTTCGAAATCATCCACGTCGCGCCGCTCAGCGCGGCCGAAATCCGCGCCACCCTCCCCGGCGCCCATGGCGATGATCACGTCCGCGGCAGCGACG
>JBKJRJ010000507.1:0-4850 GCA_046594705.1 Vicinamibacterales bacterium | reverse complement strand
TCGTCCACCAGCTTCGAACAGCTCTCCGGCGTGGCCCGTTCGTGCCAGTGCTCGTTGTTCACCATCACCACCGGCGCGCGATCGCAGGCGCCGAGGCATTCGAACTCGAGCAGCGTGAACAGCCCCGAGGGATCGGTCTCGCCCACCTTGATGCCGGTCTTCTCGCTGAGCGTCTCGACCACGCGTTCGGCGCCGGCCAGCGCGCACGACAGCGTGCGGCACACCTGCAGCACGTACTTGCCGACGGGCGCCTTGAAGAACATCACGTAATAGCTCGAGACGTCCTCGACTTCCGCGGGGGTGATGCGCAGGAACTGCGCCACGTGGCGCAGCGCGTTCGCCGTCAGGTAACCCTGCTGCTCCTGCACCAGGTAGAGCGCCGCGAGCACGGCCGACTTGCGCCGCTCCGGCGGATACTTGCCGCAGATGTCTTCGAGCTGCGCCGCGCGCTCCGGCGTATAGGTGAACGGCTCGCCCGTGGGGAGCAGGACCCGGTCCGACCGGTGCAACCCCTCGCCGTACGGCATGATCGGATGGAAGCTCATCGATCCACGTCTCCCATCACGACGTCGGTCGAGCCGATCACCGCGATGACGTCCGCGATCATGCCCCCCTCGATCATTTTCGGCAGCGCCTGGCACGCGTAGAAGGTGGCCGGCCGCATCTTGATCCGGTAGGGCCGGTTCGATCCGTCCGACACCACATAGACGCCGTGCTCGCCGCGCGGGCCCTCGACCGGCACGTAGGCCTCGCCGGCCGGCACCGTGAAGCCCTGCGAGTAGATCAGGAAGTGCTGGATCAGCGCCTCCATCTCCGAATAGACCTTGTCCTTGGGCGGCGGGACGATGCGGTAGTCCTTGATGTCGTAGTCGCCGCGCGGCGTGATGCGCGCCAGCGCCTGCCGGGCGATCTTCACGCTCTCGCGCATCTCGGCGATGCGCACCAGATAGCGATCGTAGACGTCGCCGTTCTGCTGGGTCGGGATCTGGAAGTCGTAGGTGTCGTAGCCCAGGTAGGGGAAGACCTTCCGCACGTCGTAAGGCACGCCGATGGCACGCGCCATCGGGCCGACCAGGCCGTACTGGATGTGATCCGCCTGCGAGATGATCCCGACGCCCACCGTGCGCTTGAGCCAGACCTGGTTCTTCGTCAGCAGCGCTTCGTACTCGTCGATCTTGCCCGGGAAGTAGTCGAGGAAGTCGGTGACCGCCTGGTGGAAGCCGGGCGGAATGTCTTCGCGCAGGCCGCCGACCCGGATGTAGCTCGGGAACATGCGGAAGCCGGCGATCATCTCGTTGATGTTGAGGATGCGTTCGCGGTCGCTGAGGCAGTACATCAGGACCGAGACCGCGCCGACTTCGAGCGCGTGGGTGCCGAGGCTGACCAGGTGGCTGGAGATGCGCTGCAGCTCCACCAGCAGGATGCGGATGTCCTTGACGCGGGCGGGCATCCGATCCTCGACGCCGAGCAGGCGCTCGACCGAGAGGCAGAACGCCAGCGAGTTGGACTGGGCGCCGAGGTAATCCATGCGCTCGACCAGCGGGATGACCTGCTGCCACTTTTTCTGTTCGGCGGTCTTCTCGATGCCGGTGTGCAGGAAGCCGATGGTGGTGTCGGCCTTGACGATGGTCTCGCCGGAGAGCTGCACGATGATGTTCAGCACGCCGTGCGTGCTGGGGTGCTGCGGCCCCATGTTGACGGTCATCGTCTCGCTGCGCAGCTCAGGCATGGAGGTCTTCTTCTATCACTTCACACATGACATGGATCAACGTTCGGTGCACTTCCTGCACCCGCGCCGTGCTCTGGTCCGGCACGTTGACGTGGATGTCGGCGGCGCGGCCGACGCGGCCGCCGTCCCGGCCGGTCAGGGCAATCGTCTTCAACCCCTTCGCCTTGGCGACCTGCAGTGCCAGCTCCACGTTGGGCGACTCGCCGCTGGTCGAAATCCCGAGGGCGACGTCGCCGGCCTGCCCGATCGCTTCGATCTGCCGGCCGAACACCTGCTTGAACGAGTAATCGTTCGCGATACTCGTCAGGATGCTGGTGTCGGTCGTCAGCGCGATGGCCGCCAGGGCGGCGCGCTCGCGCTGGAACCGTCCGACCAGCTCGGCGACCATGTGCTGGGCATCGGAGGCGCTCCCGCCGTTGCCGAACACCAGCAGTTTCTTCCCCGCCCGGAGCGCGTCGCGCATCGCGTGCGCCGCGAGCACCGTGCTGCCCGGATTCGCGCGCATCCGGTCGTGCAGCGCGATGGTCGCCGCGAACGCCTTGTCCGCCAGCCGCGCCGCATCCTGACTGGCCATCGCTAGTCTCTCTGCGCCCGGTCCCGGCTGGCCCGCAGGTTGGCGGCGAATTGCTCCGCCGTGATCTGCATCGGCTCGTAGACCTTCGCCTTCATGTTGATTTGGACCGGGTAGTCCTTCCGCGCCGGATGCCCCTCCCAGTCGTCGGGCATCAGGATGCGGCGCAGGTCGGGATGCCCCTCGAACCGGATCCCGAACATGTCGTAGACCTCGCGCTCGCCCCAGTTCATCGCCTTCCACACCCCCGACAGGGTCGGCATGACCGGGTCGGTGCCGGGCACGCGCACCTTCACGCGCAGCCGCTTGGCGACGTCGCCGTAGGGAGGGAAACCCAGCGACACGAGGTGGATCATGACCTCGAAGCGCGGCTCGCGCGGCAGGTAATCGACCGCCGTGATGTCGGGCGCGAACGAAAAGCCGAGCTCGCGGCGATCCCGCAGCGCGAGGCAGACCTCGGCGACGTGCTCGCGGGCGACGTAGATCGCCGGCATGCCGTCCGCGGCGGCCGCCACGTCGACGGCCCCCTCCGGGGCTGCGCCGCGGAGCGCGTCGACGATCTGCTGACTATCCATGAAGGGTGATGCGCGGCACGCGCGACGACTCGCTCGAGAGTTCCGTCAGCTTCTGCTGATCGATCTTGCGCTGCAGCAGCACGATGCCGTAAATCAGCGATTCGGGGCGCGGCGGGCAGCCCGGCACGAACACGTCCACCGGGACGATCTGGTCGACCCCCTGCACCAGCGCGTAGTTGTCGAACACGCCGCCGACCGACGCGCAGGCGCCCATCGAGATGACGTATTTCGGCTCGGGCATCTGATCGTAGATGCGGCGCAACACGGGCGCCATCTTTCGCGACAGGCGGCCGGCCACGATCATCAGGTCGGACTGACGCGGCGAGCCGCGGAACACCTCCGCCCCGAAGCGCGCGATGTCGTAACGCGACGTGCTCATCGCCATCATTTCGATGGCGCAGCAGGCCAAGCCGAAGGTGACGGGCCAGATCGACGAGCGGCGCGCCCACTGCACCATCTTCGTCACCGTCGTCGTCAGCACCGGGATTTCGATTTCGGACATAACCTTATCGTTTCACGCGTGGCGCGTTCAGCCCTGGCCCCGCGCCGTCTCGTGGCCCCAGTCGAAGACCCCCTTGCGCCACACATAGATGTAGCCGGCGAGCAGGATCAGGAAGAACACGATCAACTGGAAGAAGCCGGTCCAGCGCAGCTCGCGCACGGCCAGCGCCCAGGGATAGAGGAACGCGATTTCGATGTCGAACAGCAGGAAGATCATCGCCACGAGGTAGAACTTGACCGGGTGGCGCTCGCGGGCGTCGCCGACCGGGGGCATGCCGCACTCGTACTGCGCGTCCTTTTCAAGCGACGGCCGGCGCGGGGCGACCAGCATGCCGAGTCCAATATTGAACGCGGCGAACCCGGCGCCGAGGACGATCATGATCAGGATAGGAAGCCAGGGTTGCATGGTCGCGTTCTACCGGGCGGTCTGACGGCTGCTCGCCGCGTGTGAATCTTTTCTCAACCGTTCAACCCCGGAATGCTATCACAATCGTTTTGTCATGCGACTGGCCTGGTTCAGCCCTTTTCCGCCCGTGAACACGGGAATCGCGGGGGTTTCCGCGGCGCTCGTGGCGGCGCTGCGGGCGCGCGGCCACGAGATCGATCTGTACCCCGAGGGCTCGGCTCACGACTTCGTCTGGAGACATTGTCAGGCCCGCTATGAACTGACCGTCTACCAGTTCGGTAATTCCTCGCACCACGATTATCAGTGGGCCTACGCGCTGAACTATCCCGGCCTGGTGGTGCTGCACGACACCCGGCTTCACCATGCGCGGGCCGCGTTCCTCTTGCGCGAGCGCCGCGACGCTGACTACCGCGCCGAGTTCGCGTGGAACCATCCAGGGGCGTCACCCGATTTCGCTGAGCTCGCGATTGCCGGTGTCGACAGCCGCCTCTACTACGACTGGCCGATGGTCCGGGCGCTGGTGGAGTCGTCTCGGCTGACGGCCGTGCACGGCGAAGGCGCGCGAGCTGAGCTGCTGGGGCAGCTGGGATACCCGACGCCCGGCGAGACGAGCGGGGAACGGCGTTCGTCGCCGCTGGCAGCCATCCGCCTCGGGCACGGGACGGACGTCACGACCGAACGGGCGCACCAGGCGCGCGCACGGGTGCGGGCGCGCTACGCCATCCCCGGGGATGCGGTGCTGTTCGGCTGCTTCGGCGGACTGACGCCCGAGAAGCGCCTGCCGCAGATCCTCGCCGCGTTCCGCGCCATCCTGCCCTACGCGCCGGGCGCGCGCCTTCTCTTCGGGGGGGCCCGCGCGGCCCACTACGACATCGCCGCCGACATCACCGCGCACGGACTCGACGAGCGCGTGACGATGACCGGCTACCTCGACACCGACGACGACCTCACCGATCACATCGCGGCCTGCGACGTCACGCTCAACCTGCGCTGGCCGACGGCGCGCGAAACCTCGGGACCCTGGCTGCAGGCGCTCGCCGCCGGCCGCCCGACGATCATCACCGACCT
>JBKJRJ010000225.1:0-5722 GCA_046594705.1 Vicinamibacterales bacterium | reverse complement strand
CAACACGACCGACGCGAACGGCGACTCCTTCCTGCTCTTCACGTTGTCCGGCGCGCCGCGCGAGGCGTTCGAGCGGTTCGGCAACCCGCGCGCGACCGCGCTCTTCGGCCCCACCTTCAACGGCGCTCCGCCGATCCGCTCGGACGACGTCCTCACCGATTCCCGCTACGGCAGGATGGGGCCGCATCACGGCATGCCCAGGGGACATCTGCCCGTGCGCAGCTACCTCGCGGTTCCCGTGCGGTCGCGCTCAGGAAAGGTGATCGGCGGCCTGTTCTTCGGCCACCCAGAGCCGGGTATCTTCACCGAGCGGTCCGAGCGGCTGATCGTCGGGGTCGCGGCGCAGGCCGGGATGGCGATCGACAACGCGCGGTTGTACGAAGCGGCGCAGCGGGCGGCGGCGGAGCGCACCGTCCTGCTCGAGAGCGAGCGCGCCGCGCGCAGCGCCGCCGAGCGCATGAGCGATATGAAGGACGAGTTCCTTGCCACGCTGTCGCACGAGCTGCGGACGCCGCTCAACGCCATCCTGGGTTGGGCCCAGCTCCTCCGGACTGGGAAGAAGGACGAAGCCGAAGTGCGGAAGGGACTGCAGACCATCGAGCGAAACGCGCGCGCCCAGACCCAGCTGATCGAAGATCTGCTCGACATGAGCCGCGTCACTTCCGGCAAGCTGCGGCTCGACATCCAGCCGATCCTGGCGATCGGGTTCATCCAGTCGGCGGTCGAAACGGTGAAGCCGGCCGCCGACGCCAAGGGCATCCGGCTCGAGACCGTGCTCGACCCCTCCGCCGGGCCGATCGCGGGCGACCCCGGCCGGCTGCAGCAGGTCATCTGGAACCTGCTGTCGAACGCGATCAAGTTCACGCCGCGGCACGGCAAGGTCCAGGTGCTGCTGGAACGTGTCAATTCGCACATCGAGATCAGCGTGTCGGACACGGGCGTCGGCATCAAGCCCGAATTCGTGCCGCACCTGTTCGAGCGATTCCGGCAAGCCGACGCCTCGACCACCCGCAAGTACGGCGGGCTGGGCATCGGCTTGTCGATCGTCAAGAGCCTGGTGGAGCTGCACGGCGGCACCGTGTGGGTGAACAGCGCCGGGGAGGGATGCGGCACGACGGTGACCGTGCATCTGCCGGTGAGCGCCGTCCATCGCACCGGCGACACACAGGAACGCCATCACCCGGCAACCGAGCCGGCAGGCGTGCGGGACTTCATCCCGGCGGAGCTCGCCGGGCTCCGGATCCTGGTGGTGGACGACCAGCAGGACGCGCGGGATCTCATCAAGCGCGTGCTCGAGGACTGCGGCGCCGATGTCATGGTCGCCGGGAGCGCGGAAGAGGCGATCGTGTTCGTGGAAACCCAGCGGCCCGACGTGCTGATCACCGACATCGGCATGCCGGGCGCGGACGGCTACGAATTGCTCAAGCGCGTCCGCGAACTCGGACCCGAACGCGGCGGCCGGGTGGCCGCCATTGCCCTGACGGCGTTTGCCCGGTCCGAGGACCGCACCCGCGCGCTGCGCGCCGGCTTCCTGGTCCACATCTCGAAGCCGGTGGAGCCGTCGGAACTGGTCGCCACCGTGGCCAGCGTCGCGCATCGATGACGAGCCGCTGGACGCAACGGCCCTGTCATGGATCAGTCGAGCGGCTTGATGCGGATATTTTTGTAGTACACCGTGCTGTTCGGGTCGTGGGCCTGCAGGGCGATGGTGCCGGGTCCCGTGATACTGCGGCCAGGACCTTCGCGTCCGCCATTCCAATCCGCCGGCTGCGTCCACTGCACGACCTGCTTGCCGTCCACGCTCACGGTGATCGTGCTGCCCTTGACGATGATGTGCTCGGTGAACCACACCTCGTCTTTTGCCGGTGACGTGTCGATGACGTCCTGCACGTGGTACAGGCTGCCGGTCCTGACCCGGTCGGTGTGCGAGTTGTTGACCTGGATCTCGAAACCCTTCGACGGGAACCGGCCCGAGGCGCGATTGGTGCCGCCGGATTCCTGGAACTCGGTCAGCACGTAGACGCCGCCGTTGGAGCCGGCGCGCGTCATCACGTCGATCTTCAACTCGAAGTCGCGGAAGCTGTGCTTGCGCAGGTCACCGGTGTAATAAGCGTGGCTGGCCGCGCCTTTGGCGACGATCATGCCGTCCTTGAGGGTGAAGGACTCTGCCGGCCCGGCGATCGTCCAGCCGGTGAAATCCTTGCCGTTGAAGAGACTGGTGAAGCCGGGCTCGGCGACAGGGGCTGTGGCCTGAAGCGCGGTGGCGACCAGCAGGGGAAGCAATCGGGTGATGACGCTCATGAGCGAAGTTTACTCGGTCAGGGCGTCGAGCTCCTGTTGTGCTGCCGTCGCGTGCGCCCGGGCGGCCTCGGCGGCTTCCGCGGCCTTCTCGGCGCGTCGTGCCGCCGCCTCCTTCTTGAGAGTCGCGGCGGTTTCGGCGGTTTCGGCGTCGCGGAGCGCGCGTTCCGCCTCTTCCAGCGAGTCGCGCGCCCGCGCGACGGCTCGAGTGGCCTGATCCGCATCGCGGGTTGCGCGCGCGCGCTCGAACTCTTCGCGCTGCACGGCATGGTCCGCCTGCTTCACGGCGCGCATCGCGGCGGTGACGAGGTCGCGCGCGCGGGTCAGCGCCTTGGTGTCTCGCGCGCCGTCTTTCTTGCGCGCGACCCCGGCGACCGGCTTTGGCGCCGGCCGCGACGGCACCGTGACGCCGCGAATCGACAGGCCCGCGAGGCTTTCGAAACCGCCCGGTTGAAGCGCGCGCGCCAGGCGTCCCGGCCTGTCCTCGGCGGGCAGCGCCCGCAGCGTGGTCATCAGCGGCTGCCGCATCGCGTCGCTTGCCGCGTGACCGTTTTCGTTCAGCGCCTCGAGCGCGGCATCGACCGCGGCCGCGACGCGCGCCTCGTGTGCTTTTCCGGCGGCGCGCACGTCTCCGGATTTCCCACCGAGGATGGCGGCGTGCGCCCGCCGCAGCTCCTGCGCGGCGTCAATCAACGCGTCGTACACCGGCCGGCGGTGCCAGTACAGCTGATTGACCGCCCAGGCGGTCACGGGGGGCTTGGAGAGGGCCTTGATTTCAGGGGTCCGCTTGCCGGCCTGTTTCGCCAGCGCATTGCGGGCGGCGGTGAATTCACCGAGGGGCAGTTGGTAGAGACGATCGATCCCAGCCTCGAGGTCGTCGCCAGGCGGAAGTTTCCGTGCGGCCATCGCACTGGCGATTGTAAGTCGGCTGCCGACAGGGTGCAGCGCGGCTCAGTCAGATCGGAATTCGGATAGGGAGGAATTCAGGGTTTCGGCAGGGCGTAGGCGATGAGTCCCGTCGGCGCGGTCGGGGCTGTGGCGAGACGATCCGTCCCTGGCGCGGCGGTGACCAGCAGGAACTGGCGGCCGCCACGCTCGTACATCGAGGGCCCGCCGCTGGTGGCGCCGCCGAGCGGTAGTTCCGAGATTTGCTGGCCGGTTGCGCTGTCGTAGACGTGGACCTTGCGATCGGCGGCGGTCACGAACACCAGTCCGGTCGCGGTGAGGATGATGCCCCCCTTGGTCGTCGCCGCGGTGCCGGTGCCCTTGATGCCCTGTTCGGCGAGACGCAGATCGTCGCCCAGTCCGATCTGCCAGCGGATCGTCCCCTTGTTCAGGTCGTAGGCCGTCAGCGTCGTATACGGCGGATTGACGATCGTCGGATAGAGACCGAAGCCGTCGGTGACGTAGCGTCCCTCCTGCACCACTGCGGGGGTCGCGCCGCCGCGGCCCGGGCGCAGTTCGCCGGGCTTCATCAGCCGGATGATCGCCGGCACGTTGAAGCCGATGACGTAGACGCTGCCGTCGGTCGGGTTGGCCGCGGTGCTGCCCCAGTTCGAGCCGCCGTGATTCCCGGGCATGTGAATCACGTCCTCGAACCCGATCGGCGTGAAGGGCCCCTCGTTCCTGGCCTTGAGGATCCGCTGGCGGAACTGTTCGCGCTGTTCGGGCGTGAGAATGTAGGGATTGAGATCGTCGGCGGTGAAACGCTGGCGCGAGAATGGGGGAGGGCTGGTGGGAATCGGTTGCGTCGGCCACAGCGATTCACCGGGCACCTCCGTTCTGGTCGGCACCGGACGCTCCTCGATTGGCCAGATCGGCGCGCCGGTGACGCGATCGAAGACATAGAGATAGCCGGTCTTGCTTGCGACGGCGACGATGTCGACGTTGCGGCCGTTGTGCCGGATCGTGGTCAGCTGCGGCGCCGAGTTGTTGTCGAGATCCCAGACGTCGTGGTGGACGGTCTGGAAGTGCCAGAGCCGCTTGCCGGTGCGCGCGTCGAGCGCAATCAGGCAGTCGCCGAACAGGTTCGCTCCCTTGCGGTTGCCGCCGTAGAAGTTGTACTTCGGGCTGCCGGTCGGCACGTAAAGGATGCCGCGCCGTGTATCAATCGACTGCTCGGCCCAGTTGTTGGCGCCGCCGATCGTCTTCCACGCGTCGGGCGGCCAGGTGTCGTAGCCCAATTCACCGGGCCGCGGCACTGTGTGGAAGGTCCACACCAGCTTTCCCGTGCGCACGTCGAACGCGCGGATGTCGCCGGGCGCCGACGCATACTCCTGGTTGGTGGCCGAGCCCATGATGATCAGGTTCTCGAACACCCGTCCCGGGAGGCGGCTCTGCTGGTTGATGGTCGCCGGATCGCGATCCAGTCCCACCCTGAGATCGACGCGGCCGTTCACGCCGAACGTCGAAATGCTCTCCCCGGTCTGCGCGTCGATCTCCTGGAGGAGATTGGCGGCGCTGAAGATCAGGCGGCGGTCCTTGCCGTCCTTGCTCTCCCAGTAGTTGATGCCCCTGGTGCTGAAACCAGGCACCGGCTTGTGGGCCCAGATTTCCTTCCCGGTGGCGGCGTCGAGCGCCACGAACGCGCCGTTCGCGCCGAGCGTGTAGATGACGCCGCGCACGACGAGCGGGTTGAAGTCGGTCTGACCCGCCGGATAGGTCCACGCCACCTGCAGGCGGCTCACGTTGGCCGGCGTGATCTGCGTCGCGGCGACAAACCGCGAGCTGTCGGGGCCGCCTGCGTAGTCGCGCCATTCACGGGGGGACTGGCCGGCTGCCGAAAGCCCGCCGGCCGCGGCCAGCACCGCGACGGCGACTCTCCATCTGGTCGGGTATCTCATTGGATTCGAGGGCTACTCTAACCGAAGACGGCAACCTCGATCAGACGCGGGGAATCCGCAACCGGATATATAGTTCTCGTCATGGCGCATGCCTCGCTCGCGGAATTGCTCGGTCTCGCCTCGCCTCCCATCGCCATCGCCTTCGTGGACGCGCCGCCGCCCGGTGTGCCGGCGGTGGCCGCCGGGGAGCCGGCCAGCTGCGGCTACTGGCGCCGCGCTGCGACGGAAACATTTTTCACCGTGGCTGACGATCACAAAAGCTGCCCGGTCGGCGCGCATACCCACAACGTGCCGCTGACGCCGCAGGAACACCAGGAGCTGATGGGCCTGGTAGGGACGATGGTCGGACTGTCGTATTTGAAGATGGAGGAAGTGCCGCAGATTCCGACGCGGAAGACACCGCTGAAAGTCGCGGTGTATTCGCCGCTCGCCGCGGCACCCGTGCCCCCCGACGTCGTCCTGGTGCGCGGCAACGCGCGGCAGCTGATGCTGGTGGTCGAAGCGTCGCAGGCGGCAGGTGTGGCTGGCGCCGGGCCCGCGATGGGCCGTCCGACCTGTGCGGTGCTGCCCGAGGCGATCAA
>JBKJRJ010000120.1:0-7284 GCA_046594705.1 Vicinamibacterales bacterium | reverse complement strand
GTCGCTTCGCCCCCGGCGTCGCCTCGGCGTTGGGACCTTTTCTCCAGGCCGCCGCGCTGGTGGCCGCGCCGGTCGTTGCCGCCGGACGCCTCGTGAGCCGCCCGTTTGAACGGCTCACGTCTGCCGAGCGGGATGCCGACCGCGACACGATCCAGGACCTGCTGCGCGAGGGCGAGCTGGAAGGAGTCGGCGAGCGCCAGGAGATGGAGATCATCACCGGAGTCATGGAATTCGGCGAGAAGTCCGTGCGCGCCGTGATGATTCCCCGCGACGAGATCTTCGCCATCTCCGTGACCGTGTCCGCGCGCGAGATCGCCGAGGAGTTTGCCACGTCGGCGTTCAGCCGCGTGCCGGTCTACGAGGGGACGCTCGACAACGTGATCGGGATGATGCACGCCTTTGACGTGCTCAAGGTGCACGGCGAACGCGCCCCCGAGATCCGCAGGGTCGCGCAGGCGCTCGAGACCACGCCATGCAGTGAGCTGCTGTTCCGGATGCTTCGCGCGGCGCGTCACCTGGCGATCGTGCGCGACGCCGCCGGCCGCACGGTGGGATTGGTGACGCTCGAGGACTTGCTGGAGGAGCTGGTGGGCGACATTCGCGACGAACACGACGACCCTGCGCCGAAAGCCGTCTCGTGAGCGGATCCCTGCCTGAGCGCCTCCTCGCCGATTTCGCCGCCGGACGCACGGCGGCCCTCGCGCGCGCCATCAGCATTGTCGAGAACCATCGACCCGGCTTCGAGCAGCTGCTCGCTGCGCTGCACCCGAAGCTCGGCCGCGCGCGACGCATCGGCATCACCGGCCCGCCCGGTGCACGGAAGAGCACGCTGACGACCTGCCTCACCCGCGCCTTCCGCGCCGAGGGACTCACGGTCGGCATCGTCGCCGTGGACCCGACGTCCCCGTTCACCGGCGGTGCGCTGCTTGGCGATCGCATCCGCATGGAGGAGGTCGCGCTCGATCCTGGCGTGTACATCCGGTCGCTGGCCACACGCGGCGCGCTCGGCGGCCTGTCCGCGGCGACGCGCGAAAGTTGCGACGTGATGGACGCATTCGGCGTCGACCGGATTCTCATCGAGACGGTGGGCGTCGGACAGAGTGAGCTGGACGTCGCGCGCACCGCCGACACCTGCCTCGTGGTGCTCGTGCCTGAATCGGGAGACGCCATCCAGACCCTCAAGGCGGGGCTCATGGAAGTGGCGGACATCTTCACGGTCAACAAGGCAGATCGGCCGGGCGCGGACCGGCTGCGCAACGAGATCGAGATCATGCTCGGAATGCGCACTGGTTCGACGATGCGCAATGTGCCCGCGCATCACGGGGTCGACCTGTCACGCAACAATCTCGCGAAACAGGCACGTGATGCCGCCGCGGTGGATGCGACGGACAGTTGGACACCGCCCGTGCTGCGCACCGCCGCCGCCCGGAACGAAGGGATCGCGGAGCTGGTGTCGGCGCTTGATCGGCACTTTCGCTATCTTGAACGCAGTGGCCGGCTTCGGGAGCGTCGCCGCGCTCGGCTGCGAGAACGCGTAGTGGAAGTGGTTGAGGACAAGACGCGCCGGCGCCTCTGGGCCGACGCAGATACCAACGCCTGGCTCGAGGCGCAGCTGCCAGCGCTGGAAGCGGGGCAGGCTACCCCGTTCGGGATCGCTGATGCGCTGCTCGCCCGCAGCGCCGACCTTCTGACGCGGACGTCGTGATGACATCGATGCGAGAGTTCACGGCGAGCGCGAGCGCGCCGCACGACGAGAGCGAGGGAGAGGAGCTGGAGCGACTCCGGCGGGAAGTCGCCACCTGGCGCGCACTGTACGATGCCGGCCGCAAGCGCGAGATCGGCTTCGTGAACTCGGCCGCGGAAGTCGAGCCGGTGTATACGGCGCTCGATACCGTCGAGTCCGACACGGTGCGCAGCGAAGTGCCTGGCGCCTATCCGTACACGCGCGGGATCCACCCCACGGGCTACCGCGGCAAGCTGTGGACGATGCGCCAGTTTGCCGGCTTTGGCGCGCCCGAAGAGACCAACCAGCGCTTCAAGGAGCTGCTCGCGGCCGGCGGCGGCGGCCTCAGCGTGGCGTTCGACCTGCCGACCCTGATGGGACGCGATCCGGACCACGAACTCGCGATCGGCGAAGTGGGGAAGTGCGGCGTCAGCATCGTGTCGCTCGCCGACATGGAGCGGCTGTTCGACGGCATCGCGCTCGCCGACATCACCACTTCGATGACGATCAATTCTCCGGCGCCGATGATCTTCGCGATGTACCTCGCGGTGGCGGAGCAGCAAGGCGCCAGCTGGACGACGCTGTCGGGGACGATCCAGAACGACATCCTCAAGGAATTCATCGCGCAGAAGGAATACATCTTCCCGCCGCGTCAGTCGATGCGTCTGATCACCGACATCTTCGCGTTCTGCGCGAAGCAGGTGCCCAGGTGGAACACCGTCTCGGTCAGCGGCTACCACATCCGCGAGGCCGGCTCGACGGCGGCGCAGGAACTCGCCTTCACCCTGCGCGACGGCATCGAGTACGTGCAGTACGGGATTGACGCCGGGCTCGAGGTGGACGACTTCGCCCCGCGCATCTCGTTCTTCTTCAACTCGCATAGCGACTTTTTCGAGGAGGTCGCGAAGTTCCGCGCCGCCCGCAAGATCTGGGCGGAGGTGATGAAGAACCGCTTCAAGGCCAAGGACGAGCGGTCCTGGAAGCTGCGCTTCCACACCCAGACCGCCGGCGTCTCGCTCACCGCGCAGCAGCCCTACAACAACGTCGTCCGCACCGCGCTGCAGGCGCTGGCGGCGGTGATGGGTGGCACCAACTCGCTGCACACCAACTCGCTCGACGAGGCGCTGGCGCTGCCCACCGCGGCGGCCGCCACGCTGGCGCTTCGCACCCAGCAGATCATCGCGCACGAAAGCGGCGTGCCGAATGTCGTCGACCCGCTCGGCGGCTCGTACTTCGTGGAGCGCCTGACGCTCGACATCGAGCGCGAGGCGCGCAACTATTTCGACATCATCGACCGCATGGGCGGCATGGTCGAGGCCATCGAGGCAGGCTTCCCGCAGCGCGAGATCGCCGAAGCCTCCTACCGCTTCCAGCAGGCGGTCGAGGCGCGCGACAAGGTCATCGTCGGCGTCAACGATTTCGTGCAGGACGGCGGCGTGGCCATCACGACGCTCTACATCGATGAATCCACCGGCGATCGCCAGCTGGCGCGGCTGGTCGAGCTGCGCGCGACGCGCGACAACGACGTCGTGCGCCGCACCCTCGAATCGCTGCAGGAAACCGCGCGCGGCACCGGCAACACGATGTACCCGCTGATGGATTGTGTCCGCGCCTATGCGACCGTCGGTGAGATGTGCGACGCGCTCAGAGAGGTCTGGGGCGAATACGAAGAAGTGCCGCTGATTTAGGCTGTGGGCGTTAGGCTATGAACAAGATTCGCGTCGTCATCGCCAAGCCGGGCCTCGACGGACACGACCGGGGCGCCAAGGTCATCGCGCGCGCGCTGCGCGACGCCGGCATGGAAGTCATTTACACCGGCCTCCGCCAAACGCCCGAGCAGATCGTCGGCGCGGCCCTGCAGGAGGACGCCGACGTCATCGGCATGTCGATTCTTTCGGGCGCCCATATGCACGCCTGCCCGCGCGTGATGGAGCTGCTGAAGGCGAAAGGGCTCGATGATGTGCTGGTGCTCGTCGGAGGCATCATCCCCGACGTCGACATCCCCAAGCTGCAGGCCATGGGGGTCAAGGGCATCTTCCTGCCCGGCAGCTCCATGCAGCAGATCGCGGAGTTCATCACCGCGAATGTCCGGCGCCGAGCGGAGACGATCTAGTAGTTGGTGGTTCCAACTGCCAACTGCCAACTACTTGATCCGATACAGCTGCACTTCGGCCTTTTCCCATCGCTCGCTCGCGATGCGCTCGAGGGCGGGATCCCGACTCAGGATGTCGAGCGTGGCCGCGCAGCGCCCGGGGTTCGTTTCGAGCGCGCAGTTATAGGTCAGGTGCGTCGCACCGGCGCGCCGGAACAACCCGGTCGCGGCCGGCGAGGGGAACGCGTTCCAGCCGTCGATAAGCGCATCCGCGTACCCCGGATAGCCGCTGTAGCCCCCGAGCAGCCGGGCCCAGTGCCGCGTCGAGAAATACATGTAGTCGACCTGGTGATCCACGGGCAGTTCCGCCAGCACCATATCGGGCGTCACCTGGGAATAGATTGAGGGGATCGTGGCCCAGTAGGTGTCCAGGCGGGGGTCGAGCCGCAGATCGAACAGGACCAGCAGGGCCATGGTGGCGCACAGCGCGGCGCGCCCAACCGGCGCCCGCACGAGGCGGAGGATACGCCGGGTGCCGTAGCCCGCGAGCAGCGCCAGCGCCGCGCCGACCATGACGCTGAAGCGCGCCGGCACGCGCATGCCCCGGTAGACCGATGACCGCTTGAACAGGTCGTCGTAGGTCAGGCCCTTGAGCCCGAGTGACCAGTCGAATGCGATCGCGCCGGCGATGATGGTGGCGATGGTGACGCCGGTGAACGGCGGCACGAGACCGGCTGCGGCGAGCGTCAGCGTGGAGGTGCCGGGGAAGAGCTCGCGTTCGGTGCCATGCCCGCGCCCTCCGCGGCTCTGGTAGGTGACGAGCCGGATGTGGGCGTGCCCGTAGTCCCCGGGCGAGGCGCTGAAGTCGGAGACTTCCGAGATACCCCGCTCGCCGCGCGTCGCGCGGCTCAACAGGAAGGGGAGGCCGAGCCCGGCGAACGCCGGCACGACGATCGCCGCGGCCGTCGCGCCGGCGAGGAGGATCTGCCGGGACGGGGCCACCCGCCACGCCAGGGCCATGACCGCCAGGAAGGGCGCGAGCACCGACACCAGCATGACGCCGAGATACATCGACGCGAACCACTGCGCCGCGATTGCGGCGCCGAACCGCGCGCCGGTGGCCGCGCGGGGATCCGCCAGCATGCGCAGTCCGGCCACCATCGCGAGCGGCGCGAACATCACCCACTGCAGCTCCAGGTGGCTGTAGTGCTCGGCATGAAAGGGGTACCACGCGCCGACGAGGCCGGCGATCAGGGCGGCATCCGGCTCGCCGGTCAACCGCCACGCGGCGTAGAAGAACGCGAGCCCGCAGGCCGGGAAGGCGAGCAGCGTGAGCGCGTTCGCCACCAGCAGCGGATCGATGCCGGCCAGCAGGAAGGGCGCGGCGATCGCGCCCTCCAGCACCGTGGCGTCCGAATAGGTCAGCGTGAGGGGCAGGGGGTGGAAAATGTTGCCGTCGAAAAGATGACGTGGATCGGTCGTCAGCTGGCGCGCCAGCCGCGCGATCCGCCAAGCCGAGAACACCGGGTCGCCGGCGTCCGGTACCATGCGGGGGTGGCGAAGATGCGGCGCGATCCAGATGAGTGATCCCAGCAGGGTGGCGGCCGCGTACAGCCAGACGGCGCGGGTGGCGCCTGCCGGTGCGGCGAAACGGATGCGCTCGGCCGCCATCGCCTCACGCCCGGGACGCGGCAGCAACGGCAGCAGGCGGTCCCGCCGGCCGAGCCACAGCCGCACGACGGCCAGCGCCCCCGCGATCAGAAGGAGATTGGTAGCGGCCCGTAGCGACACGCGCGTGCCGGCCAGCTCGAACCGCGTGCGTCCCCCGAGCGTCACGACGGCCGCGGCGCTGGCCGAGACGATGAGGCCGATGTCGAGAAGCGTGAGCCAGAGAGCGCGGGCCTGCGGCCGCAGCGGAACCATGCGTGGATGCCCGCTCAAGGTATCATGGGTGCATGCCGCACAAGCTCCTGCTGGCGGATGACAGCGTCACGATTCAGCGCGTCATCGAGTTGACGTTCGCGGACGAAGACATCCAGGTCATCGCCGTCGGCAACGGCCAGGCGGCGATCGAATCGGTGCAGCGCGACCGCCCGGACATCGTGCTCGCCGACGTCGGCATGCCGGAACGCAACGGTTACGAAGTGGCCGCGTTCATCAAAGGCGATCCCGCGCTGGCCCACATTCCGGTCGTGCTGTTGACCGGGGCGTTCGAACCGGTCGACGAGGCGCGGGCACGCGCCGTCGGCTGCGACGGCGTGCTGGTGAAGCCCTTCGAACCGCAAATCGTCATCAGCCGCGTCAAGGATCTGCTGGCCGGGCGCCAGCCCTCCGGCATGTGGGCCACCGGGCCGGTGGCCCAGGGGCCGGTCCGGCAGGCCGCGCCGGCCGACAGCCGGCCGCGTGCCGCGGGGGGGTCCGGCGACCCGCTCGAGGCCTACTTCGATCATCTCGATGCCGCCTTCAACACGCCGCCGGCCGCCGGCGGCGACCTCGCGTTGCCGGCGTCCGCGCCGCCGCCACGGCGGGAGCCGATTCCGGTGTCGCGCATGGAAGGGAACGCGCCACTGCGTCCGCCGAAGGCCGCCGGCAACGATCCCTTCGCGGACTGGGATCCCGACCTGATGGGCGACCCCTCCCGTCCGGCCGCGCTCGGTGCGCCGCTGGTGGTCACGCCCCGGCAGCCGGTACCCGCTCCGGGGGCGCCGGCCCCCCAGGCCGCGCTGCCGGCCGCGGTCGCGCCGCCGCTTGCTCCGCCGGGCGCGGCTGCCGCGCCGGCACCGGCGCCCCCGCCCGTCCGGCCGCCCTCGCTGGTCGATGCCTTTGCCGCCCTGCTCGCCGCCGAGCAGCGGATCGGACTCTCACCCTCAGCCGCTACCACCGCGCCGCACGCGCCAGCCGCCGCCGCGCCGCCGGCCGCCCCGATCATCACGGACGAACTCATCGAAACCGTCACCGCCCGCGTCGTCGCTCGGCTCACCGACGACTCCCGGCACACGATCCTCGACGCCGCCGAACGCCTGGTCCGCGAGGAGATCGAGCGGATCAAGCAATTGAGCAATTGAGCAACTGAGCCATCGGTCACGAGCCGATTTTTCACTTCAGCTAAGATCCCCTAGATATGCCTCCAGGTATCGACCTGACCCATCCTGTCCGCGTCCCTGATAAGCCGGCCCTCGAGGGACTCGAGGCCAAGTGGCAGGCGCGCTGGGAAGAGACGGGCGTGTATCGCTTCGATCGGACCCGTGACCGCGCCGGCGTCTACGCGATCGACACCCCGCCGCCGACCGTCAGCGGGTCGCTGCACGTCGGGCATGTCTTCTCGTACACCCACACCGACATCGTCGCGCGCTTTCAGCGCATGCGCGGCAAGGCGGTGTTCTATCCGATGGGGTGGGACGACAACGGCCTGCCGACCGAGCGGCGGGTGCAGAACTATTTCGGCGTCCGGTGCGAGCCGTCGCTGCCC
>JBKJRJ010000442.1:0-6156 GCA_046594705.1 Vicinamibacterales bacterium | reverse complement strand
TCGGCCTGGATGGTTGTGGCGAACCCCTCGAGCCGGTTGGCGCTCAGCGGCAAATCGGGGCTGCCGCCCTTGAACGCCGCCACGACCCTGATCTTCCATTCCGGGTGCGAACGGAAGATCTTGACGAACTGCGGCACGTGCGACGTATCGGTGCCGATGATCCCCGCGCGGAGCTCCGTCGCTGCCCAGCTCGGGGATTCAGCCGGCGCCTGGCGCGCGGAGGAGAGGGGAGCGCCCAAGACGCATCCAAGAATCAGCAGGACGGCGGGTCGCAATTTATTCATGGTTGCTCGGTCCTCAAGCCATCGGGCGAAGACGAAGGCGTTCGCGCCGGCAGGGAAAAGTTCGGGTTAGCGTGTAATCGGTGTGTCGTATGGTCCCACGCGTGCGCGCAAAGGACAATGGGGTTTTGACCGCAGTTCCCCCGCTGACAAATGGCGGTAGGTGCCGGGATCCCGGCAGCGTCGGAGCACAGTTCCCGTGCTACGGTAAGGCCATCTAGACAGGAACGCAGTTCCAACCTGTTCCCGTCCCTCGCGGGCGAGCGTGGAGTGGGCATGTCAACGTTCCGCACCCAGCAGGAGGCTGCCGATGATTGGGATCCGCGTTGCCGTGCTCGCACTGCTCGTTGCCCAGGCGCCCGCTGCCGTTCCGCCACCCGCGGATACGACCGCTCGCGAACTGGCGCGG
This sequence comes from Vicinamibacterales bacterium, assembly GCA_046594705.1. Taxonomy (GTDB): domain Bacteria; phylum Acidobacteriota; class Vicinamibacteria; order Vicinamibacterales; family 2-12-FULL-66-21; genus JAICSD01. The sequence goes on along the minus strand of JBKJRJ010000442.1, from coordinate 5,466 downwards.
CTGCGCGGCGCGAACTTTCCACTGGTCGATTTCCACACGCATCTGAAGGAGGGACTGCGGCTCGAAGAGGTGCTGCAACGCACGCGCGAGCACGGCATCAAGGCCGGTATCGCCGTCAATGGCGGCCTCTCGTTTCCGATCGACACTGACGCCGGCCTCGAGCCCTTCCTCCGGGAGATGCAGGGTAAGCCCGTGTTCGTCGCCTTCCAGGCGGAAGGGCGGGAGTGGGTGCGGCTGTTCACCCGCAAGACGCTCGAGCGATTCGACTACATCTTCACCGATGCGATGACGTGGACGGACGATGAAGGGCGCCGGATGCGGCTGTGGATCGACCGCGAGGTGCCGCCGCTTGCGGATGCGCAGAAGTTCATGGACATGCTGGTCGACCGCACCGTGAAGATCGTGAGCGACGAGCCGATCGACATCTACGTCAACCCGACGTATCTGCCCAGCCAGCTCTCGTCGCGCTCCGATGCGCTGTGGACGCCTGCGCGGATGACCCGCGTCATCACCGCGCTTCGCGCCAACGGCGTGGCGCTGGAAATCAACAACCGGTATCAGATCCCGAGCCAGGCGTTCATCCGGCAGGCGAAAGCGGCCGGCGTGAAGCTCGCGTGCGGCACCAACAATACCGGTCCGGCCGATCTCGGCCGCATGGATTACTGCGTGCGGATGATCGGGGAGTTGGGGGTGACGCCGGCGGACATGTTTACGCCGCCGGCCGATGGCCGCAAAGCGATTCAGCGCAAGCCGCTGCCGGCTACCGGCAGTTAGTCAGGTTCGAGGCGGGCGGCGGCGGATCGATCGCGCTGCACGACGTCAGAAACCGGCAGTGGCCCGGCGTCAGCCGCACGCTGAGCAACCTTCTGTGGTCATCCACGACCCTGACCGAGGTCCGATTTGCCGACTCGATTCTCGCTATGCGATGTGTCACGAAGAACAGCCCGAGCGACCGAATGCGGAGCCGGTGGCTGGCGGCCTGCCTGCGCGCCCACGTGCACGTGCCGGCCATGCCGGCGCCACTCGTCGCGATGGCGCGCAAGCTCGTGTTCCGGGCGTAATCAGCGATCCACCACGGCGGGCGAGGTCCACTTCCCGGCGCCGAAGCGGAGTCAATGAGATTGGGACGTACGAAGGCTTCAGCTTGGCGTCGTCGCGAACATGTCGCGGTAGTGACGATACCAGTTGCTCTGGAAGACCTCGTTCGGGTCGTGAGCCCGCTTGAGCGCCAGGAACTCCGGCATCTGCGGGTAACACCGTTCGACCTGATCCCTGCGGGCCCAGCGATGGTAGGTCAGATAATAGCTCCCGCCATGCGCGATGCCGAGATCGATCAGATCGCGAAAAGTGTCCGCGGCCTCCGCCATCGCCTGCGGTGAATGCTCGATGTGCAGGTTGAAGATGACGCACGCATACCGATCGCGCGCCCATGCGAGCATCGTCTCGTCGTCTCGGTCGATCAGGCGGACGGTGCCGTAGATCAGGTTGGCCCGACGGCGCCGCAGCGCCACGCGCGCCTCGTCCATGAACGCGGCGAGCTGTGGCCGCTGCACGTAGATTTCGGTGATCATCTCCGTCGCCTTCAGTTTTGCCCGCAGCGCGCGATCGAGATCGGCGTGGTAGTTGTCGACGTAAGCCGCCGACAGCTGCGAGTCCGCCCAATAGACCTGACCGGAGGTCTGGAGATAGCGGGACGAGTAGACCTCGAACGCGCGGCGCTTGTAGCGGTGAGAGTAGAACGTCAGCCGCGCCCAGTCTTCAGGATTGAAGCGCGTGGGATGCTCCGTGAGCGGCGTGTCGTCCGGCACGGGCTGATAGCATGAGAAGACGCCGCGTCGCAGGAAGCTGTCCCGGGTCGAATCGGTGGCGAACTGATAGTCGCCGTACTGGTAGCCGTCCCGAATGCGGTCGTCGAACCGCTCCATGATGTGCGCCGTCTCGCCCAGCACGACCACGCGGCGCACTTTCACGCGCGGCCTGAGCCGGAGCTGGACGCGTGCGATCGCGCCGTACAGGCCGTAACCGCCGATCGCCAGCCGGAACAGCTCGCTGTGCTCGGTGCGCGAACAGCGCCGGACAGACGCGTCGGGACCGACCAGGTCGAACCACTCCACCTGCTGCACGATCGGCTTGAGGTTCAGGCCTCTCCCGTGCGCGTTGCACGATAGCGCACCGGCGATGCTCAGACGGTCGGCTCCAGTTTGTTTCTGGACAATGCCCCACCGCCGATCGACGGCTTCCTGATGTCGGTTCAAGTACTCGATCAGCTCGGGCCATTGCATGCCGCCTTCCACGGTAATGCTGCCGCTCTCGGCGTCAAACGCCAGCACGCGTTTGAGCGCGCGCGTATCGATCAGCACGCCGGCTTCGCCAAATTGCTGCCCGCCCATCGCGTGGCGGCCTCCGGCAATCGACACCGCCTGCCCCGCGGCCGTCGCGCGTACGACGGCGGCCTGCAGCGCCTCGACGTCCTGCGGCTTGGCGATCTCGGCGACGCGGGTGGCATTGAGCTGCGAGTGGATGTCGTTGACGAGAGTGCCCGTCTCGCGATCGGCGATGGCGGACGGGGACGGAGAGCTCAAAGGGATCGGACGCGCGACGCACGCCGCAATCGGCACCGCCACCGCCGACGCGGAGGCTCTCTTCAGGAAGGCCCGGCGACTCATTTCGGTCATCGAATGTACCTCCCCTTCATAGGCGACAACCGCGCCCGAAACGGCTCGTGGCGCGCTTATCGTGCTTGGCGGATGAGCAGCCCCGTCGTCGGCACGCGAACCTCGAATTCCGCGGGTGTGTCACCGGCGGCGCGCGCCGAGCACACCACAGGCAAGAGCGGCCTGATGCAGGAAGAGCGCGAGGAGCTCGCCCGGCGGCGCACAGAGAATCGCCTCCTCGCGAAGGAGCGCGACATCGTAAACAAAGCCGCGGCGTCGATACAGCCGGTCATTTCTTGAGCCCGGCCGTCCAGTTGACGACAAGCGTGATGGCCGTCGACGTCGCGTCTTCGACGAGCATGTTGACGAGGACGCGCTGACCGTCGGCCGAGACGTCGTACGGATACGCATCGAGTCGCGCCATCGGGCGTGGACGCACCGTGAACAGCGGCCGCACCGCGCCCACGCCGAAGCCGGACGCCTGACTGGTCACTGTGGCGGCCATCAGGGTGTGATCGGACGCCAGATAGATGATTTCTTTTCCGTCGCGCCGCCATCGCGGCCAACCACCTCCAGCCGTCGAGACTCGCAACCTCGGGCCGGGCCCCGGGAACGGCGAGACATACACCTCGAGTTGTCCAAACGCGCCCGCCGCGTACGCGATCCACCGCCCATCGGGAGAGAATTGCCCGTGGGTTTCGATGAACGGCGTCTCCAGAAATGGAAACGGCTTCCGATCGCCGGACAGCGGCAAGACCCACAGGTCGCTTCTTCCGATCGCGCCGCCGCCGGCCACGTAAAGGAGAAACCGGCCGTCAGGAGACCAGTCGGCCTGGAATTTTCCGAGACCGGCTGGAAGGAGCACATCCTCGCTGCCGGTGCCGTTCGCCGCCTTCTGATACAGATCGATGCTGTCCTTGCGCCGCGCACTGAAGACGAGGCGGGCGCCGTCGGGCGACCAGTTCGGCGCCCACTCGTCGCCGGGATCGTCGGTAAAGCGGTCACGCAGGCCGCGTAGGACGTCGTAGATCCACAGGTCGTGTGTCCCTCGTTCCGGATCGATGCGACTCACGGCGACCCGCGTATTATCGGGCGACAGCGAAACATCGCGGTAGTCAGCGTGGTCTCCAAGCACGGCGATCTGCCTGCCCGCGCGGTCGAACCAGACCAGTTGAGAGCGGACCGTGCCGGACACGGTTTGGTAGGCGAGCGCGCCGTCCGCAACGGTGAAGGCCCCGACATTCGGAGTACCCCCGACGGACACTTGCGTCTGTTCGGCGAGCGGCACCGCCTCGCCGCCGAGCTCCAGCCGGCTGACGTCAAACGGCTGTGCGACGAGGGTGCTGCCGCGTAGAAAGATCAGATAGCCCTGCGCGTACTTGGCGTTGGAGCCTCCCTTGACCAGCAATTTGGCTGGCTCGCCGGAATCGAGCGAGCCGACGTACACGCCGCGCGGGTCGGCGACGCCCCCCGTCTTGCTTCCCATGGCGAAGTAGAGAAAGTGGCGGCCGTCCGGCAGGAAGAATGGGTACACGTGCTGGGTATCGCCGCTCGCCGCATCGAACGTGGTCGCGGGGGACGATGTGCCGCCCGACGCAGAGACGCGATGGATCGCTGATTCCCCCTTGGGAGTGAAAAGGATCACGTCGTCCTGGTTCCACGCGCCAGTGCCGCCAAACGACGCGTCGCACAACGTGAGAGATGGTCCGCCCGACACAGCGATCTTCTTCAGCTTCTTCTGCGCCAGGAACGCGACGAAGCGGGAATCGGGCGACCAGAAGAGGAATTCGGCTCCATCGGTTCCGGCCAGCGGCTGGGCGATGATGGTGTCCAGCGGGCGCACCCAGAGCATCGATCGGCCGGCTGCATCCGACGCCACGAACGCGAGGCGACGGCCGTCGGGCGACAGTGCCAAGCGCCCTGCCGGTTCACCGGCCAGGCGCACGCTCTCGGGAAGAACAATCGACGTGCGATAACTGCGGGGGTCGCCCGCGACCCGATCGAGCAAGCCGGCGCGGCCGAGCATCAGCGCGGCGACCAACGCGACCAGGCACGCACTCATCGTGATCCAGGCGACGCGCTCCCACGTCCGCCGACGCGCGACGACGGGGGGCACCACAACCGCTGGCGAGGCGACACCGCCCTCGCGTGGTTCATGCAAGGCTTCGTCGAGCTCGATTCGCGCGTCGGCGATGTCGTGGAGCCGGCGCTTCGTGTCCTTCTCGAGACATCGGCGCAGCAGCCACTGCACCCTCGCGGGGGTCGCCGCGGGCAGCGCGTGCCAGTCGGGCTCCTGTCCCAGGATCGCGGCGATCGTGTCGGAGATCGTCTGGCCAGCGAATGGGCGCCGGCTCGTCAACATCTCGTACAGGACACAGCCGAAGGCCCAGACGTCGGTACGCTTGTCGACCGGCGTCCCGCGTGCCTGCTCTGGACTCATATAGGCGGCCGTGCCGAGTACGGCACCGACGCGGGTCGCGGCCGAGGTCACTGTCGGTGACGTGGAGAGGTCTTTCGATGGATTGGAGTCGAGTGCCTTGGCGAGACCGAAATCGAGGACCTTCACGCGGCCGTCGGCCGTCAGCGCGATGTTGGCCGGCTTCAGGTCGCGGTGGACGATCCCTGTCTCGTGCGCGGCCTCCAGCGCGTCGGCTACCTGGCGCGCAATCGTCAAGGCCTCGGACACCGGCAGCGGTCCCGCCTGCAGCCGCAGGGCCAGCGTGTCTCCCTCGACGAGTTCGAGAATGAGGAACTGCGAGCCGTTCGCCTCTTCGAGCCCGTACAGCGCGGCGATGTGGGGATGGTTCAGGGA
>JBKJRJ010000466.1:0-10375 GCA_046594705.1 Vicinamibacterales bacterium | reverse complement strand
CTCGCGGGCCTCGCGACCAGCACGCCGGGCAGCGGCGGCGGCTACCTCGTCCGCACGACCAACTCCCAGGGATTTCTCGATCAGGTGTACAGCGGCGGCGGCGCCGTGCTCGAATGTCTCGGCTGCACGCCCACGACCGGCTTCGCCGTCGGCGTGACGGCGCCCGCCACGACCGCCGGGATTGATTTCACGCTCGCCGCGGGCGGCCGTATCCGCGGCACGGTGACCGACGCCTCGACGACCCCGGTTGCCGGGGTCACGGTGCAGGTGTACAGGTCTACCGGCGCGTTCATCACGAGCGGCGTGACGGGGGCGAACGGGGCGTGGGTGTCGGCTGCCGGCCTGCCCGCGGGCACCTACACGGCCCGCACCTCCAACAACCTCGGCTTCATCGACGAGCTGTACAACGACGTCCAGTGCCTGGGGTGCAACGTCACCGCCGGCGCACCGATTGTCGTCACGGCCGGCGGCACCACCACCGGCATCGACTTCTCGCTGGTGACCGGCGGCTCGGTCTCGGGCCTGGTCACCGCCGCCACCGGCGGCGCGCCTCTCCAGAGCATCACCGTGCAGGTCTACTCGTCCACCGGGAGCTTCATCTCGTCGACCTCGACCAACGGCGCGGGTCGCTACGTGCTGCGCGGCCTGCCGGCGGGCCCGCAGTATTTCGTCCGCACCTTCAATTTTCAGGGCTATATCGATCGGCTCTATAACGGATTCACCAGCCTCGGCAGCGCCGTCACCGCCGGCACGCCGGTGCCCGTCACGGTCGGCGCGACGACCGACAACATCAACTTCTCGCTGGTGACCGGAAACCGGATCATCGGAACCGTGCTGTCGAACGCATCAGGAAACCCGCCGATCGGCGGCGTGAACGTCCAGGTCTACACCGCGGGCGGCACCTTCGTGCAGAGCAACAACTCCTCGCCGTCGGGGTCGTACGTCATCAGCGGGCTGCCGGCCGGCAACTATTTCGCGCGCACGTTCAACTCGCTGGGGTTCGTCAACCAGCTCTTCTCGGGCATTGCGTGCCAGTCCTGTTCGACGACCGGCGGCACGCCGATCGTGGTGCCGGAGGGCGGCGCCGGAACGGCCGACTTCACCTTGCCGGTCGGCGGCAGCATCACCGGGCGCATTACCAACGTGGTGGGCGGAGCGCCCGCGCTGTCGAACGAAGTGTCGGTCGCGGTCTACACCTCGCAGGGCAGCTTCCTAGGGAGCAGCAGCACGGGCCTCGACGGCGTGTATGCCGTCAGGGGGCTGCCCACAGGCAGCTACGTGGTGCGCACGCAGAACAGCAGCGGGTTCATTGACAAGCAGTTCAACGATCAGCCGTGCGTGTCGTGCACCTACTCGAACGCGCAGTTGGTCAGCGTGACCGCCGGGGCGCAAACGGCCGGCATCGATTTCGCGCTGAACCGGGGCGCGAGGATTAGCGGCACCGTACGGGACGCTGCGACAAACAGCCCGATCGGCGGAGTGTCCGTGCAGGTGTCGACCGCATCGAACGCGTTCGTGTCGAGCGGCGTCACCGACAACACCGGTGCATTCCGGATCGGTGTGGGGCTGCAGCCGGGCACCTACTTCGCCCGCACGTCGGCGAGCAACGGCTACATCGGCATGGTCTATAACAACGTGGCGTGCCTGACCTGCGCGCCCAACTCGGGAACGCCGATTACCGTCGGGGCGTCCGACGTGAGCGGTATCGACTTCGCCCTCAACCTGGGCGGCCGGGTGACCGGCCGGATCACCGACGCGGTGTCGGGGGCCGGACTCCAGGGGGTCAGCGTGGCGGTCTACCAGGCCAACGGCGCCTTCGTGGCGAGCGGCTTCTCGAACTTCGACGGCGGCTTCGCGACGCAGGGCATGCCGACCGGCACCTACTACCTGCGCACCAGCAACTCGCTGGGCTACGTGAACCAGTTGTATCCCAATTTGCCGTGCGTCCGGTGCGCGGTGGCCTCCGGTGCACCGGTCTCGGTCACCGCCGGCGGCACCACGCCCAATATCAACTTTGCGCTGTCGCCCGGCGCCCGCGTCTCGGGTACGGTCACCGACGCCGCTACCGGGCTGCCACTCGGTGGCATCAGCGTGCAGATTGTCGACAGTGCCGGCTTCTCCGTCACGTCGGCCGGCACCTCGAACGCCGGCACCTACCTGTCGGGTGCGGGCCTGACGCCCGGCACCTATTACGCGAAGACGGGCAACAGCCTCGGGTATGTCAACGAAGCGTTCAACGACGTCACCTGCGCAGTCTGCGACGCGAGAACGGGCGCACCGATCGTGGTGACCGCCGCCGGGACGATACCGAACATCAACTTCGCGCTGGCGATCGGAGGCCGCATCAGCGGCGTGGTGACTGGCACCCGCACCGAAGCGGGGACCGGCGCGAGCGTGACCGGTCCGCTGCCCAACGTGGAAATCGACGTCTTCACGTCGGCCGGCGGGTTCATCACGTTCGCCTACACGGGTACCGACGGCAGCTTCGTCACGGCCGCCGGGTTGCCGACCGGCTCGTACTACTTGTCGACGTATAACCAGAGCGGCTACATCGACCAGCTCTTCAAGGTGAACAGCAGCGGCGTCCCCGTCGCGACGACGTGCGGCACGAACTGCGCGATCACCTCGGGCACGCCGATCGCTGTGCAACTCGGCCTGCCGACCCCGGGGAAGAATTTCACGCTCGTGCAGGGCGGCCGGATCGCAGGACGGGTGACCAATCAAGCGACCGGCCAGCCGGTCAGCAACGTGCCGGTGTACGTCTATACCAACACCGGCATCGCGACGGCATTCGGCTACACGGACGGGCTCGGCCAGTACATCAGCGACAGCGGACTCGCGGCCGGGTCGTATTTCGTCGCGACCCGGAACAGCGTCGGCCTGGTGGATCGCGCCTACGCCGGGCTCGAGTGCGCCGGGTGTAACGTCACCGGCGGCACGCCGATCCCGGTCGCAGCCGGCGTCACCACGTCGACCATCGACATGGCGCTCGGCAGCGGCGAGATCGTCAGCGGCACGGTGACCGATGCCGCCACCGGCGTGCCGCTCTTCGGTGCCGGCGTCCGCATCTTCAATGCTGCCGGCGTCTCAGTCTCGAACTCCAAGACCGACGAGGCGGGCAATTACACGACCCTGACCGCCCTGCCGGCAGGCACCTACTTCGCGCGCACCTTCAACGGGCTGGGCTACATCGACCAGCTCCACAGCACCGGAGCGTGCCTGGCGTGCGACGTCACCAGGGGCACGCCTATCGTGCTCGACGGGCTCGGCTCGACCGGCGGCATCAACTTCGCGCTCACGGTCGGCGGCCGCATCTCCGGCGTGGTGACCGCGACCGCCGGCGGCCTGCCGGTGCCCGGCGCCAAGGTCCGCATCTTCAACTCGAACGGCAGCCTGCTCGGCGAGACCCGCACCAACGGGCTCGGCCAGTACACCTCGCCCGGCCTTCCCGCTCCGGGGAACTACTACGTCCGGACCTACAACAACTCGGGGCTGATCGACGAGATCTTCGACAATGTGAAATGCGTGCCCTGCACCATCGCGCAAGGCACCGCAATCACCGTCGTCACGGCCGGCCTGCGCACCGGTGTCGATTTCGTGCTCGACTCGGGCGGACTCATTTCCGGCTACGTGATCGACCAGGCGACCGGCGCCCCGATCGCGAACGTGAGTGTCGCGGTTTACCGCCAAAGCGACGGCGTGCTGGTCGCGACCACGGACCCGACCAACGCCTCCGGCTATTACCAGATCAGCCTGCCCGTCGGGCAGTACGCCGTGGAGCCCAACCCCGTCGCGGGCTACCGGCCGTTCGTGCCCGTCGGGTTGCGCGCGTCCGCGCGCTCCACCGTCTCGGTGGACACCGGTACCGAGACCACCGGCGTCGGGTTTGCGCTGGTCTCGTGCTCGCCGATCTCCGTCAATCCCGCGGCCCTGCCGCTCGCGGCGCGGGGACAGCTCTACGGCTCCACGCTGACGGCGACCGGAGGGACGGCTCCCTTCACCTTCTCGATCAGTGACGGCTATCCGAACACCGGACTGGCGCTCGCCGCCTCCGGGTTCATCGGCGGGGTTCCCGTCTTCGCCGGCACGGGCAACTTCACGGTGGCGGCCACCGACGCGAACCAGTGCGCCGGCACGCGCACCTTCGCGCTGACCGCATGCTCGTTCTTCCTCTCGACCAATTCGCGGTCGAGCACCGCCAGTGCCGGGACCGCCAGCGTCACGCTGACGGCGTCAGCGACCGACTGCCCGTGGCTCGTGACTACGAGCGCGCCCTGGATCACCATCACGTCCGCAACGTCGGGCACGGGGAACGCTGTCGTCACTTTCAGCTACGCGTTCAATAGCGGCGCCTCGAGGAGCGGCACCGTGCTCATCGGCGGCCAACCCTTCACCGTGACGCAGGGGAGCCCCGCGTCGGGGCCGGCATACGGCCAGGTCGATACCCCATTGGCGGGCGCGACCGGCGTCGTCGGGTCGATGGCCGTGACCGGTTGGGCGCTGGACGACGTTGAGGTGAAGTTCGTCCGGATCTACCGCAGCCCGGTCGGCGCCGAGGCCAGCGAGATTTATCTTGGCGACGCCACGACGGTCGAAGGCGCCCGCCCCGACGTCGCGGCGGCGAACCCGGGGATCCCGTTCAACACGCGGGCCGGTTGGGGCTATCTCCTCCTCACCAACATGCTGCCCAACCAGGGCAACGGCGTGTTTACGCTGCACATGGACGCGACCGACGCCGAGGGCAACGTCACGCGCCTCGGCAGCCGGACTTTCACCGGGAACAATGCGAGCTCGATCCGGCCGTTCGGTGCCATCGACACGCCTGGTCAGGGCGAGACCATCGGCGGCAGCAGCTTCGTGAACTTCGGCTGGGCACTCACGCCCAATCCCAAGACGATCCCGCTCAACGGGTCCACCGTGACGATCTACATCGACAGCGTGCCGGTGGGGAATCCGACCTACAACAACTTCCGCGCGGACGTGGCGGGCTTGTTCCCGGGCCTCGCCAACTCCGGCGGGGCGATCGGGTTCAGGGTGTTCGACACCACGACCTTCACGAACGGCGTGCACACCATCTCGTGGGTCGTGTTCGACGACGCCGGACAGGCGGAAGGCATCGGCAGCCGCTACTTCACCGTCAACAACGTGCTGGCGAGCCTGCGCTTCTCGCCGTCACTGTCGTCGCCGGCGCGGTCGAGCGCCATGTTCGCGGGCGGCCCAGCGGGCCCCGCGGTCAGCGCGCGCACCGGCTTCTCGGTCAAGCAGCCCGCGCTGGAGCTGCAGCCTGACGCGGAGGGCGGACGATTCGTGGCGGTCGGGCAACTGGGTCGCGTCGAGCTGCGCTTCGGCCAGGCGTGCGGCCCGGTTACCGCCGCGCAGCTCGCCGGCGGCGAGCGTCTGTTGCTGCCAGTCGGCGCGACGATGGACCCGTCGGGATCGTTTGCCTGGATGCCCGGGCCCGCGTTCCTCGGGACCTATCAGATGGAGTTCTCGGTGCCGTCCTGCGGTGGCGGGGAAACGACCGTGCCGGTCGCCATCGCCGTCCTGCCGGGCCGTTGATTCGACGCCGGCATCACGACTGAGACGGCCGTGATCGGGCGAATTGACGTTATGCTTTGGTGTCAGCCTTGGTCTGACAGGATGGAGCGAATGGGTGGCGAAAAAGGTAAGTAGCGATCTCCGCGGTTATGCGGTGGTGGGAGCGGAGCAGCGGTTGCTGGAGCTGGCGGAGGAAGCCGCGCGAATCTTTGCCATCTTCCCGGAGCTGCGAGCGCCCGGCCGCGGGTTCATGGCGGAGAAGGGGAGCCGCTCGGGCGACGACGATGCCGCGCCTGCGATTCCCGGGGCTCGCCGCCGGCGGACGATGAGCGCGGCGGCCCGCAAGCGCATCAGCGAGGCCCAGAAGGCGCGCTGGAAGAAGCAGAAGGCCGAGAAGAAGTAACCCCCAAGGGGAGTGACCCCCAAGGGGAGTATCCCCCAGGGGGGTGCTATATTAAGCGGGCAGCATGGCCAACACCCGGGTTCAGGAAATCGAACACCTGCTGCGGCGCGCCGGCTTCGGGGCTCCCGAACAGGAGGTCGCCGCGTACGCGAAACTCGGGTTCGCCGGATTTTCCGCCGCAGTCTCAGCGGTGCTCGATTTTCGATCGATCGACGAGGACGTGGACCGCTTCATCGGGAAGCCCGGTTATGTCGGCATCACCACGCGCGGCGAGTTCCTGCCCGCCGCCAACATTGTCGATGCCCGCCAGCGCTGGCTGTTCCGCATGGTGCACAGCCGGCGCCAGCTGGAAGAGAAGATGACCCTCTTCTGGCACAACCACTTCGCGACCGCCTACGGCAAGATCAACGGCGACGTCGGCCCCATCGAGGCGACGCGAATGCTGGCCGCCAAGCCCTCGGAGGATGCCGGCGGCGTCAAGGGGCAGCTCGAGTTGCTCCGCGAGCACGCGCTCGGCAACTTCCGCGACCTGCTGATTGCGATTGCGCAGGATCCCGCGATGCTCTACTGGCTGGACGGCCGGACCAACGTCCGCGCGCGACCGCAGGAGAACTTCGCGCGGGAGCTGATGGAACTGTTCACCATCGGTGTCGGCACCTTCGCGGAAAACGACGTCTACGCCGGCGCGCGCGTCTTCACCGGCTGGAACCTGTCCCGCCCGGGCACCGGCGCGGCGCAGCGCTACGCCTTCAGCTACGTGTCCGGACAGCACGACACGGCGGCGAAGGAATTCACGTTCCCCATCTATCCGGACGGCAGTCGGACGATCCCGGCCCGGGCGGCGGCGTCGGGCATGCAGGACGGCCTGGATTTGATTGAGGCCGTCGCGGCGCATCCTGCCACCGGCCCGCGGCTGGCGCGCAAGCTGTACGAGTTCTTCGTCAACGAGGTCGACACCCCCGACCCGGCGCTGATCAAAGAAGTCGCCGCGCTCTACTACTCGCAGCACTACCAGATCGAACCGATGGTGCGCCGGCTGCTGCTGTCGTCGCAGTTCCGCGACCCTGCGAACTACAACAAGCGCTTCTCCTGGCCGGTCGAGTTCGTGGTGCGTGCCCTCCGGGAAGTGGGGTTCGCCGGCTTCTCGGTCAACGACGCGTTGACGCCGCTCAATAACATGGGGCAGCAGTTGCTGGAGCCCCCCGACGTGAGCGGCTGGAACCTCGGGCGTTCGTGGTTCTCGACCGGGGCGATGCTGGCGCGAATGAATTTCGCCTCGCAGCTGGCGACCAACCAGAAGTTCAATATCCGCGATACCGCGCGCGGCCATGCCGCGACGCCCGACGCCCTCCTCGGTCACGTGCTGACGCGGCTCTCCGCGCCCGAGTTTCCTCCGGTGGCGGTGAACGCGTTGATGGACTACGCGCGCAGCGAGGCCTGGACCGGCTCCGATACGCAGCTCGCCAACAAGGGCTCCGGCCTCGTCCATCTCATCGTCGGGTCCGGAGAGTACCAGTTCATCTGAGGCCGCTTCGGAGCGGAACACCAGTATGCCCATTACCAGGCGCGAGTTCGTACGCGGCGGCGTGGCCGCCTTTACGGTCGGTTTCGCCTCGCCGGCATTCCTGTCCGAGCTCGCCGTGGCGCAGGGGCAGGCGCGCCGGAACCTCGTCGTCCTCTACCTGAGCGGCGGCAACGACGCCCTGAGCACGTTGATCCCGTATACCGATCCGCAGTACTACGCGCGCCGGCCCGCGCTCGCGATTCCGGCGGCGAACGTGCTGCAGGTCGGCAGCGACAGTTCGGGCAAGGCGCTCGGCTTGAACCCGCGGCTGACCGGCCTCCGGACCATGTTCGACGCGGGCCGGCTGGCCATCATCCAGCGCACGGGCTACCCGAATTCCAGCCGATCGCATTTCCAGGGCACCGACATCTGGTCCACCGCGGATCCGGCTTCGCCGCAGGGAACCGGCTGGCTCGGACGCTATCTCGATACGCTGCCGTCGCCCGTCGACCCGCTGACCGGGTGGTCCACGACCTCCGATGTGCCCCGGTCGCTGCTGGCGCGCAGCGTCGGCGTTCCGGCCATCCCCAACCCGCAGCAGTACGCGTTCGCCAGTCCCAACGGCGGCGCCGACGCGCAGGTGGCGCGCCAGAGCGCCACGCGCATCTCGTCGCATCTTCCGGTCGACCGCCCGCATCTCTCGTTCGTCAATGCCACCGCGCAGGCGGCATTCGCGACCCTCGATCGGGTGGCGCAAGTCGCCACCTACACCGGCACGGTCGCCTATCCCAATAACGGCCTCGGCCTGGCGCTCCGCACGGTGGCGGGATCGATGGTTCGCGGCATCGGCACGCGGGTGTTCTGGGTGCAGACCGGCGGTTTCGACACGCACGCGGGGCAGAACACCAACGTCGCCAACGGCACCTATTCGAACCTGATGAACACGCTGAACGGCGCGCTGTCGGCCTTTTACCAGGACCTGGTGAACCAGGGACTGCTGGGCGACACGCTCGTCCTCCAGTTCTCGGAGTTCGGCCGCCGCATCAGCGAGAACGGCAGCCAGGGCACCGACCACGGCGCCGCCGGCCTGATGCTGGCGCTCGGCGGCGGGGTCCGCGGCGGGCTGTACGGGACGGCGGCGGATCTGCGCATCGCGCCCGACAACGTCACCCTCGAAAACAGCAGCGGCGATGTGCGCCACGAAACCGATTTCCGATCCGTCTACGCCACCGTGATCGATCGGTGGCTCGGCGCGAATTCGGTCGGGGTCCTCGGCGCGAATTTCCGCGGCGGCCCGGCGTTCCTCTAAGGATGACAATGACGATGCGCGTAGCGGCAGTTGTGGCGGCCATCCTGTTGGGCGGCACCGCCCCGGCCCTGGCGCAGGGATTCTCGATGGGCGCCAAGGGCGGCGTCAACTTCGCGGACGTCAAGTTCGACAAGTCGGGTTCCACCTCCGCGCGGTGGTTTCCGGTGGCAGGCGTGTTCGTCACCCTGCCGGCGCGCTTTGGCGTCACGTTGCAGCCCGAGGCGCTCTACAGCGTGAAGGGGGCGAGCCTCGACACCGGCGGTGCGCCGACCTCGGTCCTGATCGACTATCTCGAGGTCCCGGTGCTGGCGCGAATCTCGATGACCGCATTCGGCCGGCGCGTCTACGTGGCCGGCGGTCCTGCCTTCGGCCTGCGCCTGCGCGCACGCACGCGCTCGGCCTTCACCGGCGTGACCGAGGAGATCGACATCAGCGACGACGTGAAGCGCTTCGACCTCGGCGTGGCCGGCGGGGGAGGCGTCGAGTTCGGCGCGCTGGTGGTGGACGCGCGCTACACCTTCGGCCTGACCGACATCGACGCGGACAAGACCGACGGATCCACGGCACGGAACCGCGTGCTCTCCCTCACCGCCGGCTGGCGTTTCTGAACATGCGCCTGAGCATCGGGTCCGCGCTCGCCCTGCTCCTGGTGGCGGGCTGCGGCGGTGGCGGGAGCGCCTCGCCGCCCGCCCCGACGCCAGGCAATCCCAAGCAGATCGTGATCTCGTCCTCGGGGAAGGTGTCCCCGGCGGAGCTCGTGGTCTCGCCTGGCTCGCGCGTCCTGATCGTGAATAACGACTCGCGCCGCCACGACATGGTGTCGGACCCGCACCCCGAGCACACGGCCTGCCCGGAGATCAATGCCGTGGGCGTGCTTCAGCCCCTACAGAGCCGCGAGACGAGCAACCTGGTGGCGGTCCGCACCTGCGGCTATCACGATCACGAGAATCCTGGTTCCGCCGGCCTGAACGGCCGCATCATCATCAGGTAGTCCGCCGGCATCCTGCAGGGGACATCGGGGGGCAACCTCAGATGCCCGGATTTCCGCCGTTCCCCGCGTCACGCGCTCAGCCCGCCAACTGTCGGAGACGCTTTCACGGCGCGGCCGGGTCCGCCCACCCACCCCTTCAACCGCACGGCTTGCGCAAGTGCCATGACCGCCACGACTTCCGCAACCCTGGCGTGAACGCGCGCCTCGGTGCGCGCCTTGCGATGGCGAGGGCGGCCCCGGACGATCCGACTCTCACAAGGTGCCTACCCCTCACTCTGTGCGTGACGCACACCGTGCGGGGCCATCACACCACTCGTCACTGTTGGAGGACACAGCTATGCGTGCACTGTTCATGCTTCTCGCCATCGTCTCACTCGCGGCCATGCCAGCGGCGGCCGCTGGGCAGTCGGCCGCGGCCCGCAAGGCCGTCTCGACGAAATCGCTCACGCCGGCCAAGCCGGCCGGCGCCGCCACCATCGTCAATCTCAACACCGCGACGCAGGCGCAGCTCGAGTCGCTGCCCGGCCTCGGCGCGAAGGCGGCCGAGCGCATCCTCGAATACCGGCAGAAGAACGGTCAGTTCAAGAAGGTCGAGGACCTCATGAACGTGAAAGGCATCGGGGAGAAGAG
>JBKJRJ010000444.1:0-4660 GCA_046594705.1 Vicinamibacterales bacterium | reverse complement strand
CGGATTGAGGTGTGCGCCGCTGACGCGCCCCACCGCGTAGACGGCGATTGCCACCGCGATGCCCCAGCCCGTGGTGATGACGATCCAACCCGCGTTGTGTCCCTTGGTGCGATCCAGAACGACGTTGGCGACGACACCGTTTCCGAGCAGCACGACCATCATGGTGCCGATTGCTTCCGCAAGAATTGACTGCATGGGGCCGCAGTATAGCCGGATCGTGTTTGCGCAGGCAGACCGGACCAGTGGCGTGACCCTTCGCCCGCCACCCTGGCGGCCACTGCCCATGGGTGCGGTCGAACGCCACCCGCGCCCAGGCCAGGCCCCCGGACCGGCACGCCGTAACGCGTTAGCGCAGATGGCGGAGGGCGGTCCCGTCTGCATTCACCGTGCAGACGATCGCCGCACTCCCGTTCACGCCGTCCGGCAGGTGCACGAACGCGATCCGCGAGCCATCGGGCGACCACCTGGGATCCACCGCGTCCCCTCGCTCGACCTCCAGCAGCTTCTTCTGATCAGTACCGTCCGCCTTCATCGTGAACAGTTCGGTCTTCCCGTTCCTCGAGCTCATGAACGCGAGGCGTGTCCCGTCCGGCGACCACGA
Source organism: Vicinamibacterales bacterium (assembly GCA_046594705.1). GTDB lineage: Bacteria > Acidobacteriota > Vicinamibacteria > Vicinamibacterales > 2-12-FULL-66-21 > JAICSD01. The sequence goes on along the minus strand of JBKJRJ010000444.1, from coordinate 4,059 downwards.
CGGATACATGCCGTTGGCGGGATCGTAGGTGAGACGGCGCGGCTCGCCTCCCGCCAACGCCATGGTGGAAACGTCGCGCCCCACGTGAAACGCCAGCGCCTTGCCGTCGGCTGAAAAGACCGGAAACCCGGTGCTGCCGGTCCGCGTCAGACGCGTGGCCGGCGCCGCCGGATCCGGCGCGGACTGATAGGCGTCGAACCCCCCGTCGCGGTCCGACATGAAGACAATGGTCTTCCCGTCGGGCGACCAGGTCGCGGAGACGTCGCGCGCCGTGTGCCGCGCCAGCGGCCGCACGTGGCTGCCGTCCGCGTTCATGGCAAACACGTCGAAGTTGCCGTCGCGATCCGACTCGAAGCTGATCGTCCGGCCGTCGGGCGACCATGCCGGATAGCCCTCGTGGGCGCTGGTGCCGGTCAGCCGCGTCACATCCGAGCCGTCGGCATGCATCACGTAGATCTCGGCATTGCCGTCGCGCTCGGAGTAGAAGGCGATCCGTGTTCCGTCGGGCGACCAGGCGGGGGAGCCGTCCTTCCAATCGCGCTGCGTGCTGGTCAGGAACTTCGCCGCGAGCAGGGCGACGGCGACGATGGCGACGCCCGCGGCGATGTATGGCCAGGCGCCCCCGCCTGCCCGCGCCGGCGGCGCTTCGCGTTGTTTCAGCCCTTCGTGTCTCGCGCGTTCCATGTCTTTGTGCGGTTTTGATCCCGTCTGCCTCGGATCTACGCATTATCAGGCAGAGTATGACCATGACCGGAGTCGCCGGGTTCAACCGGCGGGCGACCGGATCCAGCGGGCGGGTCACCTCCGACGCCGGCGTCCGGGTCGTCCTCCTGGTGAAAGGCGCGCGGGCAACTATGCTAGGCTGAACAGGTCAGGTTGGATGACTGCCCGCCTCTTGTCCCGAGTTCCGAGCCTACTCCAGCAACATCCCGAATAGACGGCCTGGACGACTGACAGCCCGGTCTGGGTCCCCGTGTCGCGGGGCAGGAGTAGCAGTAGATGGCTCGGAAACTTTACGTCGGCAACCTTCCCTTCACGGCCGGTGAGGCGGAGCTCCAGGAGCTGTTCGCGACCGCCGGCACCGTCGATTCGGTGAAGGTGATGCGCGACATGGCCACCGGACGCGCGCGCGGGTTCGCATTCGTCGAGATGGCCACGGACAACGACGCCCAGTCGGCGATCGACAAGCTGCACAACTACGAGTTCGGCGGCCGGAACCTGACCGTGAACGAAGCCCGTCCGCGTCCCGAGCGGTCGGCCGGCGGCGGTGGCGGCGGCTACGGCGGTGGCGGGGGCGGTTACGGCGGCGGGGGCGGCGGCGCCGGCAAGGGCGGACGCCGCGAGCCGCGCTGGTAGGCGCACACCTGGTCCCTGGTCCCTGGTCCTTGGTCCTTGGTCCCTGGTCCCTGGTCCTTGGTCCTTGGGTCCTGGAGCCCTGGTCCTGGGTCGTTCGGGAACGATGATTGCGATAGACCTCAGCGGGCGCCGGACGTTGGTCCCGCGGCCCCTTTGAGGGAACGGACGTGCTGAAAGTAGACCTTCATCTCCACACCGGCGACGACCCCGTCGACCGGATTCCTCACAGCACCGCCGCGCTGGTCGATCGTGCCGCCCTCCTTGGGTTCGACGCGCTCGCCATCACCCTTCACGACAGCCAGTTCACCAATCCCCGTCTCACCGCCTACGCCCGGGAGCGCGGCATCGTCATCATTCCTGGCATCGAGCGGACGATTGCGGGTCGGCATGTCCTGCTGGTGAACTTCGACCGGGGCGCGGCCGAGTCGGTTCGCAGCTTTGGCGACCTGAGACGGTTGAAGCGCAACGGGGAAGGGCTGGTGATTGCGCCACACCCCTGGTTCCCGGATGGCAGCTGCCTCCGTGCGGCGCTCGATGCGCATCCGGATCTCTTCGATGCCGTGGAGTGGAGCTATTTCTGGACCGGCGGCCTGAACTTCAACGCGCGGGCGGCACGCTGGGCGCGAACCCATGGCAAGCCGGTCGTCGGCAATTCCGACCTGCACGTCTTGCGGCAGCTTGGGCGCACCTACTCGCTGGTGGACGCGCCGGCCGACGCGTCGGCGATCTGTGAAGCGATCCGCCAGGGGCGCGTGCAGCTCCACACCCAGCCCGTCCCACCGCTCGAATTGATGGCCGTCCTGGGCCGCATGTTCCTGCGCTCGCGAAATGGGGAAGGGATGCAACCATATCCCGATGCGCGTCCGTCGATGGCTCCACGCACGACCTTCGCCATGCCGTTCACTCGCTCCGCAAGCAGCCGGTCTTCACGCTGGTCGCCGTCCTGACCCTGGCGCTCGGCATCGCGGCTCGGCTGATTCAGCGGGGGAGCGCGAAGGCGACGATTGAGCTGCCGGACGTGGCGCCATTCTTGCCACCGCCGCACGCGATGACGATGTACTCGCGGCCGCCGATCGAGTAGATCGAGGGCGTGGCGTTCCCGGCGGCGGGGAGTGTGGTTTCCCACAGCAGCGTGCCGGTTGACTTGTCGTAGGCGTGGAACTTCCGGTCGAAGCTCGTGCCGCCGATGAAGAGCAGTCCGCTGGCGGTCACGACCGGCCCCCCGTAGTTGTCGCTGCCGGTGTTCCGCAGGCCCTTCGCCACCAGCTCGGGATACTCGCCGAACGGAATCTTCCACCTGATCGTGCCGGCGTTGAGGTCGATGGCGTTCAGCGTGCCCCAGGGCGGGGTGATCGGCGGGTAACCGTCGGGATCCCGCCACAGCGTTTCGCCGTCGCTGCGGTACTTCAGGTAGGTCGGCTCCTTCGTGACGTTCGGATCGGAGCCGCGGTCCTTGCCGGTGACGAGGAACTCGATGAGGTCTCCCGTATTCTTCGCGCCCATGTCGGGATAGCCCGGCATGCGGCCGGTGCCGTGGCGGATGATGTCGGCCAGCTGCTCGCGCGTCTTGCGCGCGCCGATGTCCACCAGGGTGGGCGCCGCGGCCGTGCCGCTACGATCGGTGCGGTGGCACGACGCGCACTTCGAGTTATAGAGCGAGGTGTCGGTGTTTGGAATCAGCCGGACGATCCACGGCATCTCGTTTGAATTGACGAACAGGAGCGCCGTCTCGGGATCGAATGCCGCGCCGCCCCACTCAGCGCCGCCGTCCACCCCCGGAAAGATGATCGTCCCTTCGAGCGACGGCGGGGCGAACCGGCCTGACTTCAGCTTGCGAAATTGTTCGAGCACCGCCGCGTGCGCCGCAGGCGTCCGCCGGGTCAGCATGGCCTCGGTGGGTCCGCTGCGCGCAAACGAGGGCGGCCTCACCGGCACCGGCTGCGTGCGCGCCAGCTGCTCGCCGTCAATCGACGACGCCGGCACCTTGCGATATTCAATCGGAAACAGCGGCGTGCCGGTGCGGCGGTCGAGCACGAACACGAAGCCGGTCTTGGTCACCTGCGCCACCGCGTCCACTTGCCGGCCCGCGCGGGTGACCGTCACGAGATTCGGCGCAGCGGGAAAGTCGAGATCCCAGACGTCGTGCTGCAACCCCTGGAAGTGCCAAATGCGCCGGCCGGTGCGCGCGTCGAGCGCAAGGACGCTGTCGGCGTAGAGGTTGTCACCGGCGCGGTTGGCGCCGTAGAAGTCGAACGACGACGACCCGGTCGCCGCGAACACCATCGCGTTGACCGGGTCCAGCGTCACGCCGGCCCACGCGTTCGCGCCGCCGGCAATCTGCCAGGCGCCGGGCGGCCACGTCTCGTAACCCGGTTCGCCAGGGTGTGGGATGGTGTGAAAGCTCCAGCGGAGTTTGCCGGTGTTGATGTCGAACGCGCGAATGTCTCCGGGCGCCGACGGTAGCGTTTCCGGCACAGTGCTGCCCATGATGAGCAGGTTCTCGAAGACCACGCCCGGCGTGCTCGCCGTCACGGTGAGCGTTGCCGCCGGACGGCCGAGCCCCTCGCGCAGATCGATTCGGCCCTTGACACCGAAATCCGGGATCGGCTGTCCGGTGCGGGTGCTCAGCGCGTAGAGCCAGTTGCGGTAGGTGACGAACACGCGGTCGCGATGCACCACCACGCCGCGGTGGCGGAAGCGCGC
>JBKJRJ010000403.1:0-4206 GCA_046594705.1 Vicinamibacterales bacterium | reverse complement strand
CCGCCTCGCGGCGTTGCTCATCGCTCACTTATGCCCAATAAGCTCACTCTTCGCGCCTTGCGATCCGGGCGCCGCGCTCCGGGACTTACGCCAGGCATCACGATTCCAGGGGACTAGTAGGTGCAATTGAGCACAGACTTACGCCTTACGGGTGGGTACGATACGCATGTCGATCTCGGTGTCAAAAACGTCTATGCCCACCCCCGCACGACGCAAGGCGGCGCCGAAGAAAGGTGCCACCGCTGTCGCACGGCAACGCCTCGCGGCGGCCGACCGGCGGGGCCCCACTCGCCCGGTGAACGGAGACACGACGCCCTGTCCGCAGTGCCGCGACGGGTTGATGATCTTCAACGAGCGGTGGCGCGGTGGCAGCAGCCGTCGCATGCCCGGGTGGAGCTGCGGCGCCTGTCCGCACCAGGTGTTCTTGCGTGCGCTGGCGTCGGGGGAGACCGCCCCGATCACGCGCATGGAGCACGTGCGAGCCGAGCTGCGCGACGGGCGCTTGTGGGAGGCGCTCGCGCTCCTGAACAGTACCAGCGTGTATCGCTTCACCGGGGCGTACCGCTTCGAGGGTCCGTGGGTGAGAAGCGTGGCCCTGTTCGATCGCCGGAACCCGGACTTGCGCGTGGGCGACCACGTCCTCTGGGAGGAATCGTACTGTCGCATCACCGCCGAGGATGGGGACGCGTGCCGGATTGACGCGGCACTGCAGGATGCGCGCCTGACGGCCCACGCGGCGCGCATGGCGGTGCAGTCCTATGTCGGGGTCTTGCTCAACTCTCCCGACGGGACGCGGCTCGGCACCTTGTGCCACTTCGACGTCATGCCGCACGCGCCGGACGAGGTGGCGCTAGCCGACCTGAAACAGCTTCGAGCGTTGGTGGCACTCGCCCTCTAGTCCCCTGGAAGCGTGGATCGTTGCATAAGTCCCGGGCGCGGCGCCCGGATCGCCAGGCGCGACGAGCGAGCATACCGGCCGTAGGTCAGCGAGGAGTCACGCCGCGAGCCGGGGCCCCCGCCGCGCGGTGTGGGCGCGGTGGGGTGGGACGCGGGATGCTCCGCGCGGGAGTGATGTGACGAACCACGCTTCCCGGGGACTAGCGCCGGCTGAAGTACGCACTACGCGAAATCAGCCGCCGGCCGGGGCGCGCCGCACGATCGCCGCACGATCAGTTCTCCCTGCAGGTAGATGTCACGCACGGGGCCGTCGGGCCGCACCACGCGATCGAGCATGACCGCGAACGCGGTGGCGCCAATGTCACACGTCGGCTGGCGCAACGTGGTGAGCGGCACCGGCAGCAGCGTCGCGTACGGCATGTCGTCGATGCCCGCGAGGCGCAGATCGCCCGGGACCGTGTAGCCCAGGTCGAGAACCGAGTGCATCAGCCGCGCGGCCGTCCAGTCGTTGGCGCAGACGACGGCGTCCGGGATGGCCGCCATGAGCCGACGCACGCCGGCGGCGCTGGTCGGGTCGAGACGCTGCACCAGATCGCCGCTGACCGGCGCCCCCCACGCATAGAGGGCCTCGCGATAGCCGGCCTCGCGCGCCGCAACGGTGGAGGCCGCGTGTTCGACCGCGGCAAAGGCGACGCGGCGCGCGCCCAGGCGCAGCAAATGCTCCGTGACCCGGTACCCCGCGCGCCGGTTGTCGATCCCCACCAGATCGTGTACCCCTCGTTCCGGATAAGGGACGACCGTCCGGTCGAGCAGCACGACAGGAATGCCGGCCTCATCGAGGGCTCGCGCAATCCGCTCGTTGATGTCGTCCTTGTCCGCCGTCAGTTCCACCGGTGCGAAGAACACACCCGAGACGCGCCGGTCGACGAATTGCCGGCACAAGTCCCAGGCGCGCTCGGCTCGTGATGCGGCCGGTCCCGGCAGGCTGCCCCACAGGAGGGCATGTCGTCGTGCCAGCGGCGACGCCATCATGCCCTGACAGATGGGCTCGAAGATCTCGGTCTGGCCCAGGTCGGGAATCAGCAGCCCGAACGACAGGGCGTCGCGGGTGGTGCGCCGCTTGACGAAGGAACCGGACCCAGCCCGGCGCTCGACCAGCCCGGACACCTGCAGATCCCGGACGGCGCGTCCCACGGTAATCCGGGACGCGCCGAACTGCCTCTCGAGCTGGGCCTCGCTCGGCAGCCGATCGCCGCCCTTGAGCTCCCCGGAATCGATCCGATGGCGCAGCTGGTCATAGATCTGCCGGTATTTTGGGGACTGTCCTATCCGAGGCATAGGCAAATGATATAACAACATTTACACGGCTGTCATTTAAGGGTAATTTTACGCATATTTATTATGTATATAAGGGATGATCGGCGCATAAGTTGATATAACCAAGACATCATGAATGCCGAATCATTTCGCCATTACCTCATCGTGTCCGACTTCGATCAGACTCTCAGCTTCCACGATTCGGGGCAGATCCTGGCGGACAATCTCGGCATCGACGACTTCCGCCAGAAGGTCGAGGGACTGGCCGCCAGCAACCTGGTCCAGCAGGGGGCGGAACTCGCCTATCTGATCCGGCACGACCCGGCCTTCCGCGGCGTGCGGCGCGAGCACCTCGCCGAGGCCGGGCGGCACATCCGACTGCGCAGCGACATTCCCGCCCTGGTCGAATTTCTCAACGCAGGGCTGGACGGCGTCCGGTTCTCCTACTTCGTCGTGTCGGCCGCGCCGCAGGAAGTCATCCAGGCGGCCCTGACGGGTGTCGTGCCGGCCGATCACATCATCGGCACCGAGTTCGGATACGACGCCGTGACCGGGGAAGTGCAGTCGATCCGCCGCGTGGCGGCGGGCTACGGCAAGGTGGCCGCGGTCGAGGCTCTCGAGGCGCGCCTCGGCATTCCGCCGGACCGCACCATCTACATCGGCGACGGCAGCTCGGATGTGCACGTCATGCTGCACGTGAACAACCGCGACGGCTTCACGATCGCGGTGTCGGAGAACCGCCTGCTGGCGCGCATTGCGCGGCGGACCGTTCTCAGCGACAACGCGTTCAGCGTGCTCATTCCAATTCTCGAGCGCATCGTCGGCTGGCGGTCGAGTGAGATCCGCGAGTTGTTCGAGTCGCGCGCGCTCCGGCTGCAGGACTGGGACAGGGCGCGTACCGATCGAGTCACGGTCGTCAGCGCCGAGTCGGGGCCGGCCGACGCGGTCGCCTGAGGCCACGCCATGGTGGAATATCTCGGCTGGGCGGCGACGGCGGTCTTCGTGTCGTCGTATTTGTGCGCGAAACCGCGGGCGCTGCGGTTGACGCAGATGGCCGGAGCCGTCATGTGGATGTGCTACGGACTGCTGACGCACGCCGCGCCGGTCTTCGTGGCCAACCTGCTGGTGCTGTCGGTGGCGGCCTGGACGATGATGCGCGGCGCCCGGACCCCCACCTGACCCATCGCCGCAACTTATGGTGGCCATGCCGGCACGAAATAGCTCAACCGTGTAGACTGCCGGGCATGCTGCGCATCACGCCGGCCGGGACGACGACCACGCGAATTCGCATTCAGCGAATTTGCGCGTCCGGCGGCGCATGTCTGTGCATGATTTAGCCATTCCAGTACCACGCACATGCAGCCCGCTGGAGCAGTAGTTCCGGCGGGCTTTTTCATTGTCAGGGGCGCAACATGCGGATTCTCACGTTCGGCGGCACCTCGGTGGCTGATGCCACCGCCATCCATCGGGTCGTCGATCGTCGGCGGCCGCCGCGGCGCCAGGCGGGGGGCAGCGCCTGCGCGGCGGGGGCGTCGCACGGAGGCGTCAGCCTGGTGGAGATGAGGCGCGGCGAAACCGGCGACGCGGCGGTCGCCGCGCGCGCGCTGCTGGCGCTGGCCGACGCGGGCGTCAAGCTCGTACTCGGCGAGGTTCATGCCGGTCGCCCGCTAAATGCCCTGGTGGTGCGGCGTCACGACTGGTTCAGCGCCGAGGCGGTCAGCGCGAGCGCCGGGAGTGCCCGATGACGGACACGGCCCGCGGCCGCCGCTGTCGCGTCGGTCTTGCCGGGTTCGGCACGGTCGGGCGGTCGGTCGGCCGCCTGCTGCAGGAGGCCGGGGCGGACGTCGAGCTCGTCGGCATCCTGAATCGCCGGCCGCAGGCCAAGCGCGTGGACTGGATCGATCCGCGCGTCCGCTGGACTGAATCGATCGACGAGCTGCTGGGTCTCGAGCTGGACGTGCTGGTCGAGCTGATCGGCGGCCGCGATCCGGC
>JBKJRJ010000313.1:0-11431 GCA_046594705.1 Vicinamibacterales bacterium | reverse complement strand
GCCGCGGACATTTATCCAGAGTGGCTGAGGGACCAGGCCCGACGAAGCCACAGCAACCCGGCGCTAGAGCCAAGGTGCTAATTCCTGCCCGATAACCGGGACAGATGAAACCTCGGCCGCCCCCTCAGGGTCGGCCCGAAGCTCTCATCGATTAACAGCGGGACGTCTGCGCGGTACGTGTATCGCCTGGCGATCTCGTGGGAAGGTTCGTCGTGACTACGACCGTGCTCGACGCTGTGGCGGATGCCGCAGTCGTGGATCGTAACCCAGGGTCTTTCGATGGGGATCGCGCATGCTGAGCGTCCTCAAGGTCGGCGGCTCGGTGCTCCGCGACGAGCCGTCGTATGCGGCGGCCGCGCGGTTCCTGCAAACGCGGCTGAGCGAACACGCCGGCGAACGACTGGTCGTCATCGTCTCGGCGCAATACGGCGCGACCGACGAACTGCTCGCCGAGGCGGCAGCGATTTCGCCCGATCCGTCCGCTGCGGCGCTCGATCTGCTGTGGTCCACCGGCGAGCTGCGCTCGGTCGCACGACTGACCCTGCACCTGCAGCGCCTCGGCGTCAGCGCGATCCCCTTCAACGTGCACCAGACCGGACTGGTCGCGGACCGCGCGACCGGGACGACGGTGCGGCCGCTGCGTCTGCTGACGGTGCTGGCCGCCTCACGCATCGTGATCGTGCCTGGATTCCTTGGCGTCAGCGCCGGCGGCACCATCACGTCGCTGGGGCGCGGCGGATCGGATCTGACCGCGGTGCTGCTCGCCATCGCGGTGCGCGCAGACGGGTGCGAACTGATCAAGGACGTCCCCGGTTATTTCACCGCCGATCCGCATCGCGACGCGCAGGCGCGGCCGATTCACGACCTGCCGATCGCCGAGGCGCTGCGCATGGCCGACGCCGGCTGCGAGCTGGTGCAGCGCGCGGCGCTCGCCGCCGCCGCGCAGGCCAACCTGGATTTAGTGATCCGCAGCATGGACGCCGCGGCCCCCGTTACCCGTTGTCACGCAAGGAGCCAGTCACATGGAGTTCGCCACCAAGACGATTCACGCCGGTCAGCCGTGCGAGCCTGAAACCGGTTCGCTCATCGCGCCGATTTTTCAGACGTCCACTTACGAGCAGGACGAGCCCGGCGTCAACCGCGGGTTCGACTACTCGCGAACGAACAACCCGACCCGCGCCCGGCTCGAAGCCGTCCTGGCGGAGCTCGAGGGCGTGCAGTACTGCGCCACGTTCGGGTCCGGCCTCGCCGCCGAGAACGCGGTGCTGCAGGCCTACCTGAAGCCGGGCGATGAGATCGTCATCCCGCTCGACGTCTACGGCGGCACCTATCGCATCCTGAACCAGGTCTTCCAGCCGATCGGCTGCGTGATCAGGCAGATCGATCTCGGCCGCGATGGCGCCCTCGACGCGGCGCTGTCATCGAAAACGAAGCTGGTCTGGATCGAGTCGCCGACCAATCCGCGTCTGCTGGTCTACGACATCGCCGCCATCGCCGCGGCGACGCACGCCGCCGGCGCGCTGCTGGTGGTCGATAACACCTTCGCGTCGCCGCTCTTCCAGCAGCCCTTCGCGCTCGGCGCGGACCTGGTGGTGCACAGCGTCACCAAATACCTGGCCGGACATTCCGACGTGATCCAGGGCGCCGTGCTGGCCCGGGACGCCGCGGTGTTCGAGCCGGTGAAGTTCCTGCAGAACGCGACCGGGGCGGTACCCGGCCCGTTCGACTGCTGGCTCACGTTGCGGGGACTCAAGACTCTCGAGCTCCGGATGCAGCGGCACGCCGACAACGCGGAGGCGATCGCCAGGGCGCTCGACGGCCATCCGCTCGTGAAGCGCGTCTACTTCCCAGGCCTGCCGCATCATCCCGGCCACGCCATCGCCAAGCGTCAGATGACGGGCTTCGGCGGCATGGTCTCGTTCGAACTCGACGGCACCGTGGAGGAAGTGGTGTCGTTCGTGTCGTCACGCCGATTTTTTACCCTGGGCGAAAGCCTGGGAGGCGTCAAGGCGCTGGTCTGTCACCCCGCGCGGATGACGCACGCGTCGATTCCCCCGGAGGAGCGCGCCAAGCTCGGGCTCTCCGATACGCTCGTCCGCCTCTCGACCGGCTGCGAGCACCAGCGCGACCTCGTCGCCGATCTGCTCGAGGGGCTCGCGGCCATCGAACAGGAACGCGCCTTGACCGTGTCCACGCGTACGGGCGCGCCGGCCGACGTCACGGTGGGGGTCTAAATGTCGTCCAGGCTTGAGGTCGGCATCCTCGGCGCCACCGGCGTCGTCGGCCAGCATTTCATCGCGCTGCTGGCCGACCATCCATGGTTCCGCGTCACCTGGCTTGCCGCCAGCGAACGCTCCGCAGGGCAGCGATACGGCGACCTGGCGTGGCGGCTGCCCACCAGGCTGCCCGCCGAAACAGGCGCGCTGATGGTGTCGCGACTCGACGAGGTGCAGAGCGCGCCGTCGATGCTGTTCTCCGCCCTGGACGCCTCGGTGGCCGGCGAGGCGGAACTCGCGTTCGCCGCCAGCGGGCGCCACGTCGTCAGCAACGCACGCAATCACCGGATGGATCCGCTGGTGCCGCTGCTCATCCCCGAGGTCAATCCCGATCACCTGGCGCTGCTCGAGCCGCAGCGCCGCGCGCGAGGATGGACCGGCAGCCTCGTGACCAATCCCAACTGCTCGACCGTGGTCGTCGCGATGGTGCTCGGCGCGCTTCGCCAGTTCCAGCCGCGGCGCGTGATGGTGACAACGCTGCAGGCGTTGTCAGGGGCGGGCTACCCGGGTGTGGCCTCGCTCGACGCGCTCGGCAACGTGATCCCGTATATCGGCGGCGGCGAGGAAGAAAAAATCGAGACGGAGACGCTGAAGCTGCTGGGTCGCTATCAAGACGGCGCGGTGCACCACGCGGATTTCATCGTGAGCGCGCAGACCACCCGCGTGCCGGTCGCCGACGGGCACACGGCGGTGATGTCGTTCGAGCTCGGGACGCAGCCGTCGGTGGAGGACGTCTCGGCGGCGCTGGCGGGCTTCTCCGCGGAACCGCAGGCGCGCCGCCTGCCCACCGCGCCGGAACATCCAATCGTGCTGCACACCGCGCAGGACCGGCCGCAGCCGCGGCTCGATGTCGCGTTCGGCGGCGGCATGCCGGTGCACTGCGGACGGGTGCGGCGCTGCCCGGTGCTCGGCTACAAGCTCGTGGCGATGGGACACAACGTGGTGCGGGGCGCCGCGGGGGCGGCGCTGCTCAACGCCGAGCTGATGGTGGCGCGACTAAAAACTGCCGGCGCCGAAGCTGACCGTGAGCTTGAAGCCATCGCGGCCGCGCGCGAAGTCCAGATCCATCAGGCTTGACGTCTTGCTGTGGACGCGGATGCCGGCCCCGATCGACTCCGCCATGTTGCTCAGGCCAAGGCGCTTGACGGTCGGCGCCACTTTCCCGGCTTCGAGCAGGCCGGCGAGATCGACCATCTTGTGCACCGCCCAGCGATATTCGCCTTTGAACACCAGCGCGTGCCGGTCGCGGAACCGGTACGATTGATACGCTCGGAGGTAGTTCGAGCCGCCCAGCGTCGGCATGAGGAAAAATGGTACCGAGCGTTCGCCGTCCGACAGCGACAGCCAGGTCTGCGCGGCCAGTTCGATGACTCCTTTGCCGCCGTGCGTCGGGATCAGCTGCTGTAGCGTCCCTTCAAAGCGACCGAACGCATCCTGGTCGTCGTGCAGGTCGAAATAGTGATGGATGGCCCCCTCGACCAGCCGTCCGCTGCGGCTGTAGTCCGGGGACGTACGCGTGTCGTTCGCGGCCGAGAAAAAGGTGTGCGCGAAAACGGGTTTGGTGTCCAGCCCCGGTAGCCGGGGCACCGCAGGCAGCCCGCCGGCATCGGCCAGATCGATCCTGCCGTTACTGGTGGAATACTGCTCGATCCCAAAGCCGGATCCGGCGCGAAGTGCAGGCGCCATTTGCAGGCGCAGCCGGGTGCTCCCCTCTATCTTTCGCTCGCCGTAATCGACCGACAGATCGGGTGCGTCGGGCCCGAGTCGCCGTAAATCCAGTTTCGGCGCGTCCTGCCAGCGCAGGCGGCTGACGACGATCGCCCGCCCGTCCCAGAACGTCTGCGAGTCGTGGCGCGCCTGTACCAGGGAGAACTTCTCAATGGAATACACCGCCTTGACCTGGGTGTAGGACCCATTCGCGAACTTGTGGCTGAATGCGGGGCCGAGGGCGATCCCCGATCCCGACTTGATGCCGCCAAAGACGACGGCGAAGTGTTTGGTGAGGTGAAAGCCGCCGCCCTGGTCGGGCTCCTTCATCCGGTCGAGCAGTGTGGTCGGCTCTGCCGGCGGATCGGGGGCCGCCGGCGCCGCCTGGGCGAAAACCGCCCGAGCCGACCCGGCGATGGCGATGGCGACGAAGGACAGGAGCATGACAGCGCGCGCGATGGTCCAGATCATTCCAACTCCCTAGCAAATCGGCCGCCAGGCACGTCCGTGGCAAGATAAGATTCTGCCCGATCATGTGGACACATCGTTGCGCGTCTTGATCGGCGCGGGCGGCGCCGCCACGCTGGCCGCCTTTACCGCCCTTGCCGCTACCCAGGCCTCACTCGGGTCGCCGCTGTTCTTCGCGCTGGCGGTCGTCCCCTACATAGTGTACGGCCTTCTCGTCCGGGAACTGCTCGCGGATGGCGCCGTCGCGGCGGAGGCGCCCGGCGGGCGGCTGCCGCGCCTGCTGGTCGTCGCCCTGCTGCTGGCCGCCGCCTTCCGCCTGCCCCTCGCAGCGTCCCCCATCGGGTGGGACAACGACATGGTGCGGTATGTCTACGACGGCCGGCTGCAGCGGCTCGGCTACAACCCGTTCAGCGTCATCCCCTCGGACCCGGCGGTGGCGGCCACCCACACGGAGGTCACCCGGCTGATGCCGAGCCGTAACGCGCAGACACCGTACCCGGCGGCGGCGCAGCTCTTCTTCCGTGCCGTGGTGACGATGTCGGAGCGGCTTCGCGTGATGAAGCTGGCGGTGGTCGTCTGCGACCTGCTGACGATCGCCGTGCTGGTGGCGTGGCTGCGGTCGACGCGGCGGTCCCCGTGGCTGGCGCTGGTCTACGCCTGGAACCCGATGGTGATCCTCGAGGTCGCGCACAGCGGCCACATGGATGCGCTCGGCGCGCTGTGGATTGCCGTGGCGGCGTGGATGCTGAGCACCGGGCGCGGCATGCGCGCGGCCGTGGCGTTCGTGCTGGCGGTGGCTTCGAAGTTGCTGCCGATCGTGTTGGTGCCCCTCTTCTGGAAGCGCATCCGGCCGAGGGACGCGGCGGTCGCGGCCCTCGTGCTCGCGGCGCTTTACGTCCCGTTCCGATCAGCCGGCACGCTTCCGCTTGGCGCGGTCCCGAACGTGGTGGCCTTCATCCGGTTCAACGGGCCGTTCTTCAAGTTCCTCGCCGCTCAGGTGACACCGCAGGGGGCCGCGGCGGTCGCCGTGCTGGCCGGGCTGTCGGTCGCGGCGTGGATGCGCTGGCGCACCACCGCGGACGACCCTGCCGCCTGGGCGTGGCCGATGGCGATATCGCTGGCGGCCGCTCCGGTCATCTACCCGTGGTACCTGCTCTACTTCACGCCGTTCCTGTTCACCCGCGCGGCGGTGCCGCTCCTGGTCTGGACCTACACGTCACTGCCGGTCTACCTGGTGTGGCATTTGTCGAAGGACGGCTATCGCTGGGTGGTGCCGGCGCGGGTCCTGTGGTTCGAGTTCGGCTCTGTCCTGCTGGTGATGGCCGTCATGGCGGCGCTGAGGATGCCTCGTGATTATTTCAACCGCGGCGGGCCTGTTCTGCGAGGCCGGTAGCTTCCACATCGACCCGTGGGCGCCGGTCGAACGGGCGGTGGTCACCCACGCCCACAGCGATCACGCCAGCCCGGGCTCGTCGAGTTACCTCTGCGCCGCGCCGGGTGAGCGCGTGCTGCGGCGGCGGCTGCCCGACGCCCGCGTCGAGATCCTGCCCTACGGAGAGCGCGTCACGATCGGCGACGCCCGCGTATCGTTTCATCCGGCCGGGCACATTCTCGGCTCCGCGCAGATCCGCGTCGAGCATCGCGGCGAGGTCTGGGTGGTGTCGGGCGACTACAAGCGCCAGGCCGACCCGACGTGCGCGGCGTTCGAGCCTGTCCCCTGCCATACCTTCATCACCGAGGCGACCTTCGCGCTGCCGATCTACACGTGGGATCCGACCGGCGCGGTGGTGCACGACATCCTGTCGTGGTGGCGCGCCAACCGCGGCGACGACCGGCCGTCGGTGCTCTTCTGCTACGTGCTCGGCAAGGCCCAGCGCGTGCTGGCCGAGATCGGCGATCGCGCGGACGGGCCGATCCACCTGCACGGGGCGATGGCGGCGATGACGGAGGTCTACCGCGACGCCGGCATCGCGATGCCGCCCGCGGAGCGGATGACGGAGAGCATGCGCGGCAAGACGCTGGCGCGATCGCTGGTCCTGGCGCCGCTGTCGGCGCGCGGGACACCCTGGATGAAGCGGCTGCCGCGCGCGTCGGTGGCCTTCGCGTCAGGCCTGATGCGCGTGCGCGGCGTGCGCCGGCAGCGGGCGTTCGACCGCGGCTTCGCGCTCTCGGATCACGCCGACTGGGGGGCGCTGCTCTCGACCATCGCGGAGACCGGCGCGGCCCGCGTGCTCGTGACCCATGGCTGGTCGGAATCCCTCGCCCGTTTCCTCGCCGAGGAACGCGGACTGGAGACCGGCACGATTCGCACGGCCTTCGAAGGAGAGACCGGCGAACTGACCGAGCCGGCCGAGCCGGCCAGGCAGGCCGAACCCGCACAGCCGCGCAAGCCGGGCGAGCCCCCGGAGGCCGGCGACGAGGGGCGTTCGTGAAACGATTCTCGGCGCTGTTCGAGGCGATTGATCAGACCACGTCCACCAACGCCAAGGTGTCGGCGCTCGCGAACTACTTCCGCGAGGCGCCACCCGGGGACGCCGCGTGGGCCATCTTTTTCCTGACCGGCCGCCGCCTGAAGCGGGTCGTGCCATCAGCGGGCCTGCGGCAATGGGCGCAGGAGGTGACCGGGCTGCCGGAGTGGCTGCTGCACGAGAGCTACGCCGCCGCCGGCGACTTCGGCGAGCTGGTCGCGCTCGCGCTCGACGCGGTGCCGCCGGGCCCGCCGGAGCCGGATCTCCCGCTCGCCACCTGGGTGGAGGAGCGACTGCTGCCGCTGCAGAAAGCCCAGCCCGCCACGCAGCGTGAGGCGGTGACGCGGTGGTGGCGCGGACTGTCACGGCTCGAGCGCTTCCTGGTGAACAAGCTGCTCACCGGCGAGTTCCGCGTCGGCGTTGCGCACACGCTCGTCGTTCGCGCGCTCGCCGAGTCCACCCACATCGAGACCACCACGGTGGCGGCCCGGCTGATGGGGGACTGGACCCCGTCCGCGGCATGGTTCACCGCGCTGGTCTCGATCCACGCTGGCGACGCCGACCCTTCGCAGCCCTACCCTTTTTTCCTGGCCGCTCCGCTCGAAGGTCCGCCCGCTGCGCTCGGCGGGCGCGAGCAATGGCTCGTCGAGTGGAAGTGGGATGGCATCCGTGCACAGCTGGTGCGCCGGAACGGCGAGACCTGGCTGTGGTCGCGAGGCGAGGAGCTCATCACGCACCGTTTTCCCGAGATCGCCGCCGCCGCCACGCACCTGCCTGACGGCACGGTGCTCGACGGCGAGGTGCTCGCCTTCGCCGACGGCCGGCCGATGCCCTTCTCCGCCCTGCAGCAGCGGATCGGGCGGCAGAAGCAGGTCGCGCAGGTGATGCGGACCGTGCCGGTGGTGTTCACCGTCTACGACATGCTCGAACGGGAGGGCGCCGACCTGCGCGAGAGGCCGCTCGACGAGCGGCGTGAGGCCTTGCGCGCGGTCGCGACCGGTGGGGTGCTGCGGCTTTCTGAAGAGGTCGCGGCGGCGTCGTGGGACGATCTGGCGGCTCTGCGCGAGGAATCGCGCGCCCGCGCAGTCGAGGGCTTCATGCTCAAGCGCCGCGACTCGGGCTACGGCGTCGGCCGTCGTCAAGGCGCGTGGTGGAAGTGGAAGATTGATCCCTACACGGTCGACGCCGTGCTCATCTACGCGCAACCCGGCAACGGCCGACGCGCCAGCCTGCTCACCGACTACACGTTCGGAGTCTGGCACGACGCCCAGCTCGTCCCGGTGGCGAAGGCCTACTCGGGCCTCTCGAACGCCGAGATCGAGGAAGTGGACAGATGGATCCGGCGGCATACCCTCGAACGCCACGGGCCGGTCCGTGCCGTGGAACCGGTGCAGGTGTTCGAACTGGGGTTTGAAGGGATTGCCGCGTCCTCTCGCCATAAGAGCGGGGTCGCGGTCCGCTTTCCACGGATGCTGCGCTGGCGGAAAGACAAACCGGCATCGGAGGCCGACACCCTGGAGACACTACGCAACCTGATCACCGCTGTCACCTGAGCGCGCAGAGCTGGGATGAGCACACTTCTTGCGAGACGGGCCGCGGGGGTGCCGAATGCGGACTTTGTGGGTCATGACCTTCTCACTGCTCGCCGGCTCAGCC
The DNA here is from genome assembly GCA_046594705.1 of Vicinamibacterales bacterium. Lineage (GTDB taxonomy): Bacteria > Acidobacteriota > Vicinamibacteria > Vicinamibacterales > 2-12-FULL-66-21 > JAICSD01. The sequence goes on along the minus strand of JBKJRJ010000313.1, from coordinate 2,856 downwards.
ATTCTGCCGGCGCGTGCCACTCCCTCCTCCGCCAATCCTGTCAAGGACCTCTTCATCCGAGCCGAACAGCCGCTTCACCAGTACCGTGCGTTCCGGCGTATGCACACGGCCAGCGACAACGGCAAATACGAGGCGTGGCTGGACGCATGGACCGAACTGAAGGACGGCCGATTCAGTTACGAGATCGTCGGTGAACGAGGCTCCGACACCGCCTGCGGCAAGGTGCTCCGGCCGATGCTGGCGCGCGAGCAGGAACTCATCAACAAGGGCGAGAGCCGCAAGGGCGAGCTGACCGCCGACAATTATGAATTCAGCGACGCCGGGCGTGACGGGGACGGCGGGCGGCTCGTCCAGATCAAGCCACGCCGAGAGGACGCGATGCTGGTGGATGGGCGTGCGGTGCTCGACGAGGGCGGCGACCTGCTACGCGTGGAGGGGAAATTGTCGAAGAACCCTTCCTTCTGGACCAGCCTGGTGAACATCGTCCGGCGCTACGCTCGAATCGGCGGCGTGCGGGTGCCCGTGGCGACGGAAACGAGGGCCAAGGTGAAGTTCGTCGGGACCGCGCAGCTGGAAGTGCTCTACGAATACCAGAGCGTCAACGGACACTCCGTGGCGGTCACCGAGCAGCGTTCAGCAATGCCCTGGCGTATCGCTGGGCGATAAGGTTGGTCAGCCGGCGTGACGTAAGGGCGGTCGCGTCAATCGCCAGCGCCTGCTCCAGCAGCCGCTTCTTTTCAACCGGATTCGTCATCGCCGCGGCCAGCGCCACGCAGGCAAACACCGATTTTCCGTTCGACAATCGCATCGCCGTGTCGAAGTCCGCCCGCGCCGTTGCGGCGGATCCGCCGAGCAGAGGCGGCAAACCGTCGAACGTGATCAACGCTTCGTGGATGGCGCCCTGTTCCCAAGTGTCATTGAGCGCCTTGGCCCGATTCAACAAGGCGCGTACGGTGGCGAGCTCCGGCAGGCGGGCGAGCGGCGAAGGCGCCAGCGAGAGCTCGGCGCCCCAGGACGCCGCGCTCCAGTAGAGCCAGGGGACGTCCGCGGCGGTGGCGACCTTGAGGGCGCCTGCTGGATCGGCGGCCAGCGCCGGCTCCGTCAACCCCGGGTGGCTGACCCGGAGGCCACGCAGGCAATACCCGCGCGCGCGCTGATACATTTTTCCCGCCCGTGTCCGCAGCTCAGTCGCCACCGCCGCGTCGGCCGCCCTGACTTCCGCCTCGACGTGGAGAAAACCATAGGCGTACTGCGTAAATCCACTGCACGCGCTCAACAGCAGCTCGGGGTGATTGGGCGCCTGGGTCAGCAGCATTTCCACGGTCTTCAGCGTCGAGGGGGCCGCGACCCGCACGAATTCCGGGTCGTTGTCGGACTCGTAAATGGAACTGGCGGACGCGAGCGCCGAGGCCATGCGGTTGAGGGCCATCTGCTTCGGGGAGCATGCGGCGAGGGGAAGGAGCAGGAGCGCGCTGATCGCTGCGGCGCTGTATCGGGTGGCCATTGGGGCGCAACGATAGCACGCGCGGGACGAGAGGCTTCTGGCTTCTGGCTTCTCTGCGTTGGCCCTTAAATTGCTGAGGTATGCGCGTGCGCATAAACCGCTCGCTCGGATGCCAGGTCGTCGCCGCGTTTCTGGCCGTTGCAGGAATGGCCTGTCGAGAACATACGGCGCCGGCGGAGGCGAAAACGAAGCCGAAGCCTGTGGGCAAGAAGGAGGTCTCACCGTCGCAGCGCGAGGCCGCGCTCGCGGGGGCCCGCGTCTGGGTGGGTCCGCAGGTGCCAATCGCGGCCGCGGACTTCGGCGTCAATCCTCCCGGGGCCGACGGGTTCGACGCGGGTGCCGACGTCGCGTGCACGTTCGCGCTCAAGGTCACCAGCGGCGCGACACCAAAGTTTTACTGCACTCTCCCCAACGGCGACACCGTGAAGGTCAAGTACGGCGAGCCCAATGGCGAAATTCCATCGGAGATCGTCTCCACCCGGCTGATCGCGGGGCTCGGCTTCCCTGCCGATCGAATGTACCGGGTGCGCAGCGTGCGCTGCCTCGGATGTCCGCCGCTGCCCAAGGTCGCGCTGCTGTGTGTGAAGAAGGGCGGGCCGGAGGCGGTGTGCCTCCAGGGCGCGTCTCCCGACCGGGCGGTGACGTTCGAGCATGTCGCCATCGAGCGGCCGTTCGACGGGCGCAAGATCGAGGCGGAGGACGACCAGGGCTGGAGCTTCCATGAACTGGATCGCATTGATCCGGCCGCGGGCGGCTCGTCGCGTGCGCACGTCGATGGGCTGCGGCTGATTGCCATGCTGCTGGCGCACTGGGACAACAAGGGGCCGAACCAGCGGCTGGTCTGCCCGCCGGCCAGTGATCGCGACGACGGCTCGTGCGCGGCGCCGCTGGCCATGTTGCAGGACCTGGGCGCGGCGCTGGGCCCCAACCGCATGGACCTGCACAACTGGCGGCAGCTGCCCATGTGGATCGATGCCTCGGCGTGCCGCGTCAGCATGAAGGCGCTGCCGTTTGAAGGCGCCACCTTCCCCGACCATCGGATCTCCGAAGAGGGGCGGCAGTTCGCACTCTCGCTGCTGCGCCCGCTGACGGCGCCACAGTTGACGAGGCTGTTCGAAGCCTCCGGCGTGACGACGTTCCCGCACGTGCTCGCGGAAGCGCGCCGGCCGGAGCCGTGGGTAGCCGCGTTCTTCGCCAAGGTGGAGCAGATCGAGGCCGCCGGACCCTGCGCGTCAGCCGCCGACCTCAAAACCCGGGGGGAGTAGCGAGCTATTCGGGTTGCCACCCGAGCGTGACTGATTGCACCAGCACCTGCCCGCGTTTCGGAGCGAGCGAGACGGTCTCGATCGCCG
>JBKJRJ010000063.1:0-7575 GCA_046594705.1 Vicinamibacterales bacterium | reverse complement strand
CGTCTACATCGACGGCCAGCACACCACAACCTTGCGCGGCACCTCCGCCGAGCTCGACGCTGCGTTCCGGCAGCTCGTCGACACCTACGTCTCGACCAAGTACGCGAAAAAAGGCTCTCGGCCTAACCCCTAACCGCCTGCGTCAGTCGATCCGGCTCACGAGCGGCGAGCCGGTTTCCTTGTAGAGCCTCTTGCGCTCGTCCCCGGCGGCCTCGGCGGATGCCGCGACCCCGTTGGCATCCGACCCGTCGCCGCGAGTCCGCGCTGCATCCTCCCGGCCGTCCGCGACCGCTCCGGGCGCCGCGTCTGATTGCGCCTGGGCTTGATTCTCTTCCCGGATGTCGTCCTGATTCTTCATCCGGCTTTACCTAGCAAGGCGGGTGCCTTCCTTGATCCAGACGCGGATGAGCGCGAGGCCGCAGATGACGAGTCCTGCGGAGAGCCCCCACCAGAGGCCGACCACACCCAGTCCCCAGTGAAAGCACAGCAGGTAGCCGAGCGGCAGCCCTACCAGCCAATGTCCTGCGAAGTTCCACAACATCGCCGTGTGCGTGTCCGACAGCCCGCGCAGCGCTCCCGTCGTGACGCCCTGGAGACCATCGAACAGCTGGAACACCGCGGCCACGAATAGCAGGGACACGCCCAGCTCGAGCACCGCCGGGTCGCTGGTGAACGCGCCGATGAGTGTTCGTGGAAAGAGCAGGAACACGGCTGCCGCGGTCGCCATGAATCCGACGCCCATGATGATGGCCGTCCATCCCGCGCTCGCCGCGCCGCGCGGATCACCGCGCCCGATCGCCTGGCCGACTCGCACCGCTGCGGCGGACGCCACGCCCAGCGGCACCATGAACGTGAGCGATGCGAGGTTGAGGGCGATCTGATGCGCGGCCAGCGCACTGCTCGAGAGGCGTCCGACCAGCGCCGACGCGGCGGCAAACACCCCGACTTCCAGCACCATCTGGCCGGCGGCGGGAATCCCGAGCACCAACAACTGTCGAACGCGCGGCAGGTCGAGGCCCAGCGGTGTGTCGCGCAGCCGCCCTTCGACCGTGTCCGGGAGCGCTCCTTCGACGCTGCGCCACGCAGCGGTGTCGGCAGCGCCCAGCGCCGGCGTCCGCCGCGCGTCGTGACGGATGATGACCGCCAGCAGCCAGCCCGCCATCACGATTCGCGAGGCCAGCGTCGCATACGCGGAGCCGGGCACGCCCAGCGCCGGTGCGCCGAGGTGGCCGTAGACCAGCACCCAGTTGGCGAAGGCGTTCATCAGGTTCGCTGCGATCAGGGCGAACATCACCGGCCTCACGAGATTCATGGCCTGGAGGTATCGGCGGAAGGAGACGTAGAAGAGGAGCGGCGGCAGGCTCCACATCAGGATCGACAGGTAGGGATGAACCAGCGCCAGGACGTCCGGCGGCAGTCCCCACCGATCGAGCAGGAACCGCAGGCCGTACAGCACCGCCATCATCGGCGCCGTTACCAGCACGCTCAGCCACACACCGGCCACCAGCCAGCGGTGGCACTCGTCGAGACGGCGCGCGCCGAAGGCCTGTGCCACCAGCGGATCGAGGCCGAGCAGCAGCCCCATCGCGAACACGCCCACCGCGATGAAGAGCGTGCTCGCCAGTCCGACCGCGCCGATCGCGCTCGGCCCCAGCCCCCCCACCATCAGGGTGTCGACGATTCCCATCGTCACCCAGCCGAGCTCCGCCGTCACGACGGGCGTCGCGAGGACGAGCATTGGGCGCAGTTCGTCGCGGATCATTGTTGCGTGGTGCTCGCGTGAAGGCGCGGCAGATGCCTTACTCTATCGTGATGACACGCTGGCTCATGCTGGCCCTGCTGAGCACGGGGGTCGCGCTCCCGGAGCAGCAGCCGGAGACGATGTCGGTGCTCGAGAAACCGCTTTATGCGCCGCCGCTGGCGCGCGAAGAGCGGAGCGCGCGCCAGGCCGTGCGCGCGGCGGCCCACGCCGCCCAGCAGCGCGACCCGGCGAATGTCGACGCGGTCCTGGCGCTGGCGCGGGCGGACGTCGCGCTCGGGCACGTCGGCAACGCTCTGGAGACCCTCACGCGCGCGCTGGAGGTGAAGCCCGACGAGCCGCGCCTGACCCTGGAGCGCGGCCGGAACCTGATCGTGATCCGCAAGTTCGAGCTGGCGGCCAGGGAACTCCGCAAGCCCGCCGAGACGCTGCCGGACGCCTGGTGCGCGCTCGGCGTCGCGCACTACCTCGCTGCGGACTACCCTCATGCGCGCGAGGCCCTGGGCAAGTGCACGGGTCAGGGGACCTCGCCGGTGTTCGCCTACCTGGCAGACTGGCGCACCGGGGCCTCGGCCATGCCGCGGCCACTGGTATCGCGAGAGCCGTCGCCCGATCCCTCGGCGCCGATTCGTCTTCCAGGCGCGGCGACGAAGCCCGGTCCGACCATGCGCATCCCGCTCGCGGCCATCTATCTGGATGCGGCAGAGCGACTGATCAAAGGCGATACCCCGGGCGCGAAGGCCCTGCTGAAGCAGATCGTCGAGCAGGACCGCCACCACTGGATGGATCCGGTCTACATCGCGGCGGAAGTGGACTACGCGCGGCTGCTGAAGGCCGAACCGAAGCGAAAAAAGAAGTAGCGCCGCCTTCGGCCTGCTACCTTCTGCCCTTACTTAGGGAAGCCGTTGACGCCGGCGCAACCGGCCGGCGCCGCACGCCGGGCGCGGCTGCTCGCGATCGATTTCTCCACCAGCCGTCGCAGTTCCTTGATCGGCTCGGCGTTGTCGTCGACCTGCAGGCGAAGCACCGTGTCGTTGTGCAGCCAGACGCCGCAGTTCTTCTTGACGATGAGCAGCGCCGCCGACTGCTGGCCGCGGGTGTCGCCGCCGCCCGCCTGCCCGCCTTCGAGCGCCGCGACGAGACGCAACGACAACGGCCCCTCGGTGTCCTCGAACGCCTTCACCATGTTGTTCACGACCGCTTCGCCGGCGAGGATGTTGCCTTGCGCGGTGGAGAACTTGCCGCTCTTGTGGCCGGCCCAGGCGGTGGCCTGCGGGCCCGTGTGGGCCGCATAGTTCCCCTTCAGATCCATCACCGCGAATTGGCGGCCGGCCTTGGGCCAGGCCTGTCCGCCATAACCAGGATCGGGATCGCCGTCGAGGATCGCCTTGACGATGGCGTCGGGGGGCTGTCCGGAGCGAAGGAGCGCGAGCGCCTTCGGGCCATAGCCGACGTCCACGATCGCCTGCGTCGCGGCGATCCCGGCGTCGGCCTCTCCCCACAGCACGCCGTTCCCTACCGAGAAGACACGCGACTGGACCGCCGCGCCGAGCTCGCCCGTGGCCGGATCGTAACCAAGGATGGAAAAGGTGCCGGTGCCATCGGGATCAGGCCCTTCGACTGGCCTCAGGGCAGCCTGCTGGGACGCGTCCAGGTGAAGGAGGGCCCCCGCCGTCAGCGCGAGGGCTACCGCCAGGGCACGAATTTTTCGATCCATTGAACCCGCATCAAGTCGTTGTAGATGACCGTGACCATCAGCGTCAGGAGCAGGACGAAGCCCGCGAAGAGCATCTTCTCTTTCACCTTGAGGCTGAAGTCGCGGCGGGCGAGCCCTTCGAGGCCGAGGATGAAGATATGGCCGCCGTCGAGGACGGGGATCGGCATGAGGTTCAGCAGCCCCAGGTTCAGGCTGATCATGGCCATCAGGGTGAAGAGCGACATCCACCCGGCCTGCGCGGCGGTACCGGAGAGGTCGGCAATCGCCACCGGTCCCATCAGCTGCTTGACCGAAGTGTCGCGCGTGAACAGGCCGCCCAGCGTCTCGACGATCTGCCGCGTCCACTCCCAGTTCTTCTGCGCACTCAGCTTCACCGCGTCGAGCAGGCCGGGCTCCACCGTGGTGACCTCGTACGGGCTGAGGGTCGCGCCCATCATCACGATGTCGCCGATTCGCCTGGGCGTCACGGCGATGGTCTGCACCGCGCCGCCGCGATCGATCTGGAGGGGCAGGGGCTTGCCCTCGCTCGCCTTGATCAACGCAATCAGCCGATCACGCGAGACCTGCGGCTCCCCGGCGGCGGCGAGGACGATGTCCCCCTTCTGCAGCCCCGCGGCGGCAGCCGGCGACCCCGGGCTGAAGTCGATGATCTCCGGATGCACGACGGGCTGCACGCCGATGTCGCCGAGCTCGTATTTCCCGAGGGCGTCGGGTATCACGCTGAGCTGACCCGGCTGGCCGTCGCGCACGTAGCCGAGCGCCACGTCGCGCTTGGCCTTGGGCACGACCGCCATCCAGAACTGATCCCAGGTCGCGACCGCTTTACCGTCCACCGAGACGATGCGATCCCCGGCTTGCATGCCCGCCTTGGCGGCGACCGAGCCCTCCGAGAAGGTCCCGACGACCACGGGCAACTGCTCGTAGGTCGGCACTGGCGCGCCCTGGTAGAGCACCACCGCCATCACCACGAGGGCGAGCATCAGGTTCATGACCGGCCCCATGACGAGGACCTGGAACCGCTGCCACTTGCCCTTGGAGAGGAATTCGTCCTGCGCGCCGGTGCGGCTGTCTTCCGGGTTTTCGCCCGCCATCTTGACGTAGCCGCCCAGCGGGATGGCGCTGATGCAGTACTCGGTGTCGCCGCGCTTGATGTTGAGGAGCTTGGGGCCGAATCCCAGCGAGAAGGTGAGCACGCGGACGCCGATACGCCGCGCCATCAGGAAATGCCCGAGTTCGTGCACGAAGATCAGCACACCGAGCACGAACAGAAACGCGAGAGCGCTGGTCAAGAGGCCAATTGTACCAGCTTTGCTATCCAGGGAATCCGCATGAGGTCGTTGAAGATCACCGTCACCATGAGCATCAGCAGGAGCACGAAGCCCGCCCCGAGCATCTTCTCTTTGACCCGCATGCTGAAGTCGCGGCGCGCCAGTCCTTCGAGCGCGAGGATGAAGATGTGCCCGCCGTCCAGCACCGGGATGGGCATCAGGTTCAGGAGGCCGAGGTTGACGCTGATCATGGCCATCAGCGTGAAGAGCGGGATCCAGCCCGCTTGCGCGGCGCTGCCGGACAGGTCGGCGATTGCCACGGGTCCCATCAACTGTTTCACCGACGTGTCGCGCGTGATCAGCCCGCCGAGCGTCTGGATGATCTGCGTCGACCACTCCCAGTTCTTCGCCACACTCAGCTTCACCGCGTCGATCGGGCCGGGCTTGATCGACACCATCTCGAGGAAGGTGAACTGCGCGCCGATCATCACCTTGTCGCCGACCGGTCGCGGCTGAACGATCATCTCCTGCGGCTGACCGTCGCGTTTCACGATAAGGCGCAGCGGCTGCTGACCGTGCGCCTTGATGGCGGCGAGGAAATTCTCGTAGCTGATGTCCTGCTGTCCGTCGGCCGCGAGGATGACGTCCCCTGCCTTCAGCCCCGCCTGATCGGCCGGCTGGCCCTTGCTGACCGCCACGATCTGGGGGTGCACCGTCGGCTGGATGCCGAGATCGCCCAGCTGGTATTTTCCCTGTCCGGCGGGGGTCACCGCCACCTGCCCTGGCTTGCCGTCGCGCAGGTATCCCAACGTCATCGGCACGCCGGCCTTGGGCACGACCGCGGTCGAGAGCTGCTGCCACGTATCGACCACGTCGCCGTTGATGGTGACGATGCGATCGCCCGGCTTCAGGCCGGCCTTCTGGGCCACGGAGTTCTCGCTGAAAGTGGCGACCACGACGGCCTGCTGTTCGTAGAGCGGCACCGGGGCGCCCTGGTAGAGCACGACCGCCATCACGACCACGGCGAGCACCAGGTTCATGACGGGGCCCATCAGCAGCACCTGGAAGCGCTGCCACTTGGTCTTGGAGAGGAACTCGTCGGACGCGCCGGTGCGGTTGTCTTCGGGGTTCTCACCGGCCATCTTCACGTAGCCGCCGAGCGGGATGGCGCTGATGCAGTACTCAGTGTCGCCCCGCTTGAGGTTGAGCAGCTTCGGGCCGAAGCCGAGGGAGAAGGTCAGCACCCGGACCCCGATGCGCCGGGCCATCAGGAAATGGCCGAGCTCGTGGACGAAAATCAGCACGCCGAGGACGAAGAGGAAGGCCAGTATCGTCAATTAATCACCTGATTCTCTTAAGACGTGGCTGCCGCGGCGGCGGTCGCGCGGGAGGCGAAATCGCGCGCCCACCCGTCGATGCCCCGCACATCGTCAAGCCCTGACACGTGGGCGGCCTCGTCCTGTTCATACGCGTCCATGGTCATGCGAATGAGGTCGGGAATGGCGGTGAAGCCGAGCCGTTCGTCGAGGAAGGCCGCGACCGCCACTTCGTTGGCCGCATTGAGCACAATCGACAGTCCTTCGGCGCCCCGGAGCGCCCGGAACGCCAGGGCGAGACAAGGAAAAGCGGCCGTGTCGGGGATCTCGAAGTCGAGGCGGCCGGCCCGCGCCAGGTCGAGTGACGGCAGCGCCCCTGCCCACCGGTCCGGATAGGAAAACGCGTATTGAATAGGTAGACGCATATCGGTGACGCCAAGTTGCGCGATGACGGATCCGTCAAGCAGTTCGACCATCGAATGCACGATCGACTGGGGATGGACCAGCACGTCGATCTGATCGGCGCCGATGTCGAACAGCCAGCGCGCCTCGATCACTTCGAGGCCCTTGTTCATCAGCGTAGCCGAGTCGATCGTAATCTTCGCTCCCATGCGCCAGGTCGGGTGGCGCAGCGCGTCGGCGGCCGACACCTTCGCCAGCGCGCCGAGATCCATGCCGCGGAACGGACCCCCGGACGCGGTCAGGATGAGCCGCTTCACTTCGGACGGCCGGCGGCCGTGCAGGCACTGATGGATGGCGTTGTGCTCGGAATCCACGGGCAGCACCGCCACGCGGCGCCTGCGTGCCGCGGCCATCACGACCGAGCCCGCCATCACGAGGATCTCCTTGTTCGCGAGCGCGATCGTCTTGCGGGCGTCGATCGCCGCGAGCACGGCGTCGAGCGCCGCCGTCCCGGACGAGGCAAACAGCACGACGTCCGCGTCGGGGTGGGTCGCAATGTCGATGAGGCACTCGGGTCCGCGGTCGGCCGCGAGTGCCGAGCGTGAAGGCCGGTACTTCGCGACCTGTGCGGCGAGCCGCGCGGCGTTGCTGCCCGCCGCAAGGCCCACGACGCGCAACCGGTCAGGATGCGCGTCGACCACCGCCAGCGCGCTCTGTCCGATGGACCCCGTCGAGCCCAGGATGGCGATGCCCTTCATCGGGACGTCCGCCGTCTGCAGTTCGCAGGTTGCGGTCCGCGGTTGACCCGTCGCGGTGGCGTGCCTCTCATGCGACCAGCCGCACGAACACGTAATACACGGGCGCCGCGAACAGCCAGCTGTCGATGCGATCGAGCACGCCGCCGTGGCCGGGAATCAGGTTCGAGGAATCCTTCACGCCGGCGCTGCGCTTGAGCAGCGATTCGAAGAGATCGCCGACGATGCCGAGGGCGGCAATGGTGGCGCCGAGCAGCGCCAGCGTCCACCCGGGCGCGGTGAAGACATAGTGGCCGCCGGCCGCCATCGCGATCGTGCCGAACACCATGCCGCCAATCGCCCCCTCGAGAGTTTTCTT
>JBKJRJ010000388.1:0-3715 GCA_046594705.1 Vicinamibacterales bacterium | reverse complement strand
CATCACGCGCGACTTCCGCCCGCCGACGCTCGGCACGTCCATGGTCTCGTCTTCGCCGACCATCGCCGAGAGCGCGCACCCGCAGCGGCGCTTGATCTTCTCCGCGTCGGGAATCGGTGTCCGCAGCCCGACCGCAATGTCGTTGGTGAAGTGATCCCCGCCGACCGCGACGACGCCGGTGTGCCAGATGCTGCCGCGCTCGAAGATCGCGAAGTCGGTGGTACCGCCGCCGATGTCGACCAGCGCCACCCCGAGCTGCTTCTCGTCGTCGGTCAACACCGCCTCGCTGGCGGCCAGTTGCTCGAGCACGGTATCGAGCACCGCGACGCCGGCCCGGTTGACGCAGGCGACGATGTTCTGCGTCGACGACGCGCTGCCGGTGACGACGTGCACGTTGACCTCGAGCCGGGTGCCGGTCATCCCGACCGGCGCGCCGATGCCGTCCTGCTCGTCGACCACGAAGTCCTGCGGCAGCACGTGGAGAATCTCCCGTCCGCTGGGCAGCGCCACCGCCTTGGCGGCGTCGATCGCGCGACGCACGTCTTCGCGCGTGATCTCGCGGTTCTTGCCGGCGACCGCCACCACGCCGCGGCTGTTGAACGCCTTGACGTGGGCGCCCGACAGCCCGAGATGCACCGAGTCGATCTCGACGCCCGCGGTCAGCTCGGCTTCGTCGAGCGCCTTCTTGATCGACTCCACGGCGGCTTCGAGATTGACGACCACGCCGCGCCGGATCCCCTTCGACTCCGCGAGGCCGAGCCCGATGATGTCGAGCCCACCCTCGTCGGTCATTTCCCCGACGATCGCTGCGATCTTCGAGGTGCCGACATCGAGGCCGACCAGGTATCGTTCCTTACGAGCCACAGGTTCTCCCTTCGCGGCCGTCCGCCCGAAGGCGGCAGCCACACGATCCACTCCACCGCTCCGTCCCACCCGATCCCGCCGCGTCCGCCGCCGCGTCCGCCGCCTGCCGCCCGCGCGCGAAACGCGCCGCCGGACTCGCCGCAGCCGTGGCGGCGGCGGGCGGGCTGCAGGTCACTTCTTGACGGCCGCCGGCCGCACGTACAAGCGCTCGTCGAACCGCAGGTCCACGTAGTCGATGTCAGGCACGCTCTTGCGGAGGGTCGGCGCCAGGTCCACATACGACTGCACGCGCTCGAGGAACCGGTCCTCGCCAAGGTGCAAGAGCGCCGGGTCGTCCTGCAGCAGGACGACGGCGTCGTGCGCGTCGCCGACGTCGATCTGCGAGATCCGCTGCGCGATGTCCTTCCTCACGGACAGCGCGTCGATCACGCGTGCCGCCAGCTCGGCGCGCGCCCCGTCGATCGTGGGCCGGCCGGTGCTCGGCGAACTGATCAGCCCGTCGATGATCGGGAGGTCGAATTCGGCGTACTGCGGACCGAATTCGTCGATCAGCGTGCCGTGCGGGTCGACCAGGTAGAGCGCGCTGCCCAGCCGGCACAGCCCCATCGGCCGCCGCTCCGACACGAACACTTCCACCGTCGCGGGCAGCACGCGGCGCAGCGCCACGTCGGCGACCCACGGCGATTCCATCAGCCGGCGGCGATACCCCGGCAAGTCCGCGGTCAGGATGTTCGACCCCCGCAACCCGTCCACGATCGCCTGGACTTCGCCGCTCGACAGCCGCACGTTGCCGTGCACCGTGATCCGCCGGACCTGGAGGCCGGACGCCTGCAGCACCAGGTTCGTGCCCCGATAGCCCGCATAGAGCACGACCACCAGGGCCAGGATCCAACGCCCGATGCGCCAGCGCCCCGAGAGCCATCCGGCGGCCCGGCCACCGCCGTTCCTCTTGCCGCCCGGACGGACCTTGGGCCGGCGGAAATTCTTTTCGGCGGGCGCTCTGACACTCATCCGCCTTCGCCTCCGGCTGTGGCGGACACGTCCGCTCCGGCTTGGGCTCCGGCTTGGGCGGGAGAATTCTTCAGGGCCTGAAGAATCCGGTCCGGCAGGGTCCCGACCGATCCGGCGCCCAGTGTGATGACGAGATCGTTCGGACGAGCCAGCGACGCGACCGCCGCCGGGACGTCGTCGAGCGCCTTGACCAGCCGCACCGGACGGCCGGTCGTGCGGACGACCGCTTCGACCGCTTCGGCGGTGGCGCCGGCGATGGGCGCCTCGCCGGCCGGGTAGATGTCGGTCAGGACGATCTCGTCGGCGCCGCCGAGGGCCTCGCCAAAGGCGTCGAGCAGGTCGCGCGTGCGCGTGTAGCGGTGCGGCTGGAATACGACCACCACCCGGCGGTCGAGCCCGGCGCGCGCCGCCGCGATCACCGCAGCAATCTCGGTCGGGTGGTGCCCGTAGTCGTCGACCACCATGACGCCGCGCTGTTCTCCCCGCAGCTGGAACCGGCGCTCCGCGCCGTGGAAATCCTGGAAGCCGGCGGCGATCTGCGCGAAGGGGACGCCGACCTCGAGACCGACGGCGACGGCGCCGAGCGCGTTCATCAGGTTGTGCCGCCCCGGCACGCGGAGGTGCAGCGTGCCGAGCTCAATCGTCGCGCCCTCGCCCGGGGTATGGCGCACCTCGCAGCGGGAGCCGAAGGGTTCGACTGTGACGTGGCGCGCCGTCACGGTCGCACCACTGCCGTCAAGCCCGTAGGTGACGACCCGCCGGGTCATCTTCGGCAGCAGCGCGCGCACCGGCCCGTCGTCGACGCACGCGATCACGGTGCCGTAGAAAGGCACCTTGTTGGCGAAGTCGACGAACGCCTGCTGCAGCGCGTCCCAGCTGCCGTAACTTTCCATGTGCTCGTGGTCGATGTTCGTGATCACCGCGATCGCCGGGGTCAGTTTCAGAAACGAGCGGTCGCTTTCGTCCGCCTCGACGACCATGTAGTCGCCGCGGCCAAGGCGGGCGTTGCTGCCGAATGCGCTCAGGCGCCCGCCGATCACCGCGGTCGGGTCCATCCCGGCGCGCTCCAGCACCAGCGCCACCATTGAGGTCGTGGTGGTCTTGCCGTGCGCCCCCGCGATGGCAATGCCGTAGCGCAGCCGCATCAGCTCGGCCAGCATTTCGGCCCGCGGGATCACGGGAATCCGGCGCCGGCGCGCCTCTTCCACCTCCGGGTTCGCCGTGTGGATCGCCGACGAGGTGACCACGACATCGGCGTCCCCGACATGGTCCGCCTGGTGCCCGAGCGCGATGCGAACACCGAGCCGCTCCAGGCGGGACGTGATATCGGACGCTTTCGCGTCGGATCCGCTGACCTCGTAGCCGAGGTTCGCCAGCAACTCGGCGATGCCGCTCATGCCGATGCCGCCGATCCCCACGAAATGGATCCGCCGGGTGCGCCCTAACACCCGGCCACCAGTTCGAGCGCGCGGTCCACGATCAGTCGCGCCGCCTGCGGACGGGCGAGGCGGCGCGCGGCCCCCGCGAGCGACGCGCGACGCGTCGAATCGCGCACCAGGTCCAGCAGGTGCCCGGCCAGCACCGGACCGGTCAGGTCCTTCTCCGCGATCATCTCCGCCGCCCCGGCGCGGACCAGCACCTCGGCGTTCTTCGTCTGGTGATTGTCGGTCGCGGTCGGCAGCGGGATCAGGATCGCCGCCCGCCCCACCGCCGTCAGTTCCGCGATCGACGTCGATCCGGCGCGGCTGACGATCACATCGGCCGCTTTCATTTCCCGGTCCATGGCGTAGAGGAACGGTTCGACGCGGGCCTCGAGCCCGGCGTCCCGGTAGGCGCGCCG